>JANLYC010000100.1:0-3518 GCA_031365435.1 Nocardioidaceae bacterium | reverse complement strand
CGCCGCCCGCGGCCATCGATGCGCTCGGGGACAAGGTCCGGGCGCGGCACATCGCGCACAAGGTCGGCGCCCCACTCGTTGCGGGTACCGAGGATCCCGTCGAGGACGCCGACGAGGTGGTCGCCTTCGCGCGAGAGCACGGCCTGCCCATCGCCATCAAGGCCGCGTTCGGTGGTGGTGGCCGCGGGCTGAAGGTCGCACGCAAGGAGGACGAGGTCGCCGAGCTGTACGAGTCCGCGGTGAGGGAGGCCGTCACGGCGTTCGGTCGAGGTGAGTGCTTCGTCGAGCGCTACCTCGACAGGCCGCGGCACGTCGAGACCCAGTGCCTGGCCGATCAGCACGGCAACGTCGTCGTGGTGTCGACCCGCGACTGCTCGTTGCAGCGTCGCCACCAGAAGCTCGTCGAAGAGGCACCGGCGCCGTTCCTGTCCGACGAGCAGGTCACGACCCTGTACGCCTCGTCCAAGGCGATCCTCTCCGAGGCCGGCTACGTCGGCGCCGGCACGTGTGAGTTCCTCGTCGGCCAGGACGGCACGATCTCGTTCCTCGAGGTCAACACCCGGCTCCAGGTCGAGCACCCCGTCAGTGAAGAGGTCACCGGGATCGACCTCGTGCGCGAGATGTTCCGCATCGCTGCTGGGGAGGAGCTCGGTTATGACGACCCGGTGATCGAGGGGCATTCCATCGAGTTCCGGATCAACGCCGAGGACGCCGGTCGCAACTTCATGCCGGCACCGGGCACGTTGACGCGGTGGCACGCCCCGTCCGGTCCCGGCGTGCGCGTCGACGGCGGCTATGACCAGGGTGAGACGGTCCCCGGCTCCTTCGACTCGCTCGTCGCCAAGCTCATCGTGACGGGTACGAGCCGCGAGCAGGCGCTGCAGCGGTCCCGGAGGGCGCTCGACGAGTTCGTCGTCGAGGGCATGCCGACGGTGATCCCCTTCCACCGTGCGGTTGTGGACGACGCAGCCTTCACCGGCGGACCCGACGGTCAGGCGTTCACCATCTACACGAGCTGGATCGAGACCGCCTTCGACAACACGATCGCCCCGTACGCCGGCACGTCCGAGACGGCCGAACCGATCGAGCGTGAGTCCGTGACGGTCGAGGTCGGGGGCAAGCGGCTGCAGGTGTCGCTTCCCGCGGGGCTCGCCGCGACCGGTGGTGCAGGCACCAGCAAGAAGCCGGCCAGACGCGCCGCGACAAAGAAGGCTGGAGCCGCTGCGGGCGGGAACGCGCTCACCGCCCCGATGCAGGGCACGATCGTCAAGCTCGCGGTCGAAGAGGGCCAGCACGTCGAGGCCGGTGAGCTCGTCGTCGTGCTCGAGGCGATGAAGATGGAGCAGCCGATCAACGCCCACCGGGCCGGCACGATCACCGCATTGGCGGCCGATGTCGGCGCCACGGTGACGAACGGAGCCGTCCTGTGCGAGATCACCGACGGGTAGCCATCTCGCCCCTGTGCGGGAGGCACTTGCGCACCGTGGCAAGCCTCTAGGGTTGGGCCATGTTCGCGAAAGTGCTGGTCGCCAACCGGGGCGAGATCGCCGTCCGCGCGTTCCGGGCGGCGTACGAGCTCGGCGCCAAGACGGTGGCGGTGTTCCCGCACGAAGACCGTGGCTCGGAGCACCGGCTCAAGGCGGACGAGGCCTATGAGATCGGCGAGCGCGGTCACCCCGTGCGCGCGTACCTCGACCCCGACGCCATCGTCGAGGCGGCTGTGCACGCGGGCGCCGAAGCGGTCTACCCCGGATACGGGTTCCTCTCGGAGAACCCTGGTCTGGCAGAGGCCTGCGCCGCTGCGGGCATCACGTTCGTCGGCCCCCCCGCGGAGATCCTTCGGTTGACCGGCAACAAGGCCAGCGCCGTCCGGGCGGCGAAGGCTGCCGGTGTCCCCGTGCTCACCAACATCGCACCTTCCGCGGACGCCGACGAGATCGTGTCCGCTGCCGCAGCCCTCACGTTTCCCGTGTTCGTCAAGGCCGTCGCCGGCGGTGGTGGACGCGGCATGCGGCGCGTCGATGATCCGGACCGACTTCGCGATGCGGTCGAGGCTGCGATGCGCGAGGCCGACGGAGCGTTCGGTGATCCGACGGTTTTCGTCGAGGAGGCGGTGGTCGACCCGAGGCACATCGAGGTCCAGATCCTCGCCGACGCCGAGGGCAACGTCATCCATCTCTTCGAGCGCGACTGCTCGCTCCAGCGTCGCCATCAGAAGGTCGTCGAGATCGCGCCCGCACCAAGCCTCGACACCGACCTGCGCAAACGCATCTGCGCCGACGCCGTGCGGTTCGCCCGCGAGATCGGCTACGTCAACGCCGGGACGGTCGAGTTCCTGGTGAGCCCGGACGGCCGCCACGTCTTCATCGAGATGAACCCCCGCATCCAGGTCGAGCACACCGTGACGGAGGAGGTCACCGACGTCGACCTCGTGCAGTCGCAGCTGCGCATCGCCGCCGGTGAGACGCTGGCCGATCTCGGCCTACGACAGGACGAGATCGCCGTGCGTGGGTTCGCGCTCCAGTGCCGCATCACCACTGAGGACCCGGCCAACGGTTTCCGTCCCGACACCGGACGCATCACGGCGTACCGGTCCCCCGGTGGGGCGGGCATCAGGCTCGACGGTGGTACGACGTACACCGGTGCCGAGGTGTCCGCGCACTTCGACTCGATGCTCACCAAGCTCACCTGTCGGGGCCGCACCTTCGAGATCGCCGTCGACCGGGCGCGCCGTGCGGTCGCGGAGTTCCGCATCCGTGGCGTCGCGACGAACATCCCGTTCCTGCAAGCGGTCCTCGACGACCCCGACTTCAGGTCCGGACACGTCACGACGTCGTTCATCGAGCAGCATCCCCAGCTGCTCACGGCCAGGTCCTCTGCCGATCGGGGGACCCGCCTGCTGCACTATCTCGCCGACGTGACCGTCAACCGTCCGCACGGCACAGCACCGACGTCCATCGACCCCACCACCAAGCTGCCGGCGCTGCCCGGCGGTCCTCCCCCGGACGGGTCGCGGCAACGCCTGCTCGCGCTGGGCGCCGAAGGCTTCGCCGCTGCGCTGCGGACGCAGCGGGCGGTCGCGGTCACCGACACGACCATGCGCGACGCTCACCAGTCCCTGCTCGCGACGCGGGTCCGCACGCGCGACCTGACCGCCGTCGCTCCGCACATCGCGGCGCTGACCCCGCAGCTGCTGTCGGTGGAGTGCTGGGGCGGAGCGACGTACGACGTGGCGTTGCGCTTCCTCGCCGAGGATCCCTGGGAGCGGTTGGCCCAGCTTCGCGAGGCGCTCCCGAACATCTGTCTGCAGATGCTGCTACGCGGCCGGAACACGGTGGGCTACACGCCGTACCCCACTCAGGTGACCGAGGCCTTCGTCGCCGAGGCGGCGGCCACCGGGATCGACATCTTCCGGATCTTCGACGCACTCAACGACGTCGAGCAGATGCGCGCTGCCATCGATGCGGTTCGAGCGACGCCGCAGGGCGTGGCCGAGGTGGCGCTGTGTTACACCGGCG
>JANLYC010000097.1:0-3264 GCA_031365435.1 Nocardioidaceae bacterium | reverse complement strand
CTTCAGGTGCCTCGGCCCGGATGAAGATCTCCCGGGTGCCGTACCCGCTGGGCTGGTCCTTGACGCACACCCCCAGAGCCGACTGTGCGTCGGCGTCAGCCTCAGCGGCGGCGGCCGGGTCGGCCTCGAGCCAGCAGGCGGCGATGATCGCCTCGATCCGTCCCCACGACAACGAATGGGCATATCTGGCGATCCTGCGGTCGACCACCGCCACGGTGTCTTCGGACAGGTGCCGGGTGGCGTCGGCGCAGCGGCGGCCGATCCACGGCTTGACCTCACCGGCACAGACCCGCGCCCAGAGCTTGGGGAGCCGGTGCCGTAGGTCCAACGCATCTCCGACCAGCCGCTCGGCCGCGGCGGTGGAGGTGGCCAGCACGACCCCGAGCTCGGCCGGCGCGAACTCCGCCACGCTCGGGGTGCCGTCGCCGCCGAACTGGATGAGCTGTTCTGATCCGGGCAGCAGTGGGCTGGTGGCGCGGGCGAGCTCGCTGTGCAGGTCGGCCCAGTGCGCGGCGGCGTGCAGGATGTCGACCTCGGCCCGGTCCGCGGCGGCGCGGGCGGTCTCGACATACGACAGGGTGGCTGTCTCGTCGAGTGCGCTGAAGTCGGTGTCGAACATGTGTTCGATTCTACCGGAGCTGTCCGACATCGACCAGTGAGTTTCGCGTTGTCCCCAACGGGTTCCGCGACCGAGGTCGAAGAACGGCTCGACCGGACCGACCGGCGCGCGCAGGCTGTTCCCGAGCGAGACAGGCGGAGTGACTTATGCGTTGTCCCATTCACCGCGTGGACGCGGCATGAGCGGGCTCGCACGCTATGCCCTCTGAGCGGCAGAGTCGCGCGTTGCGTGTGCGATGCCGCCTAGCCTGTCTGCATGCGACGCTTCGACGACGAGGACCTCACGGGCGCAGAGTTCCGCGAGTGCGACCTGAGTAGGGCCCGGCTGGTCGGCGTGGTCATGCAGGACGCTGAGATCGACGGCCTGGTCACCAATCTCGTGGTCAACGGGGTCGAGGTCATGTCGTACGTCGAGGCGGAGCTCGATCGCCGCCACCCGGTGCGGTTGCTGATCCGTTCCGATGAGCCGGCCGAGCTGCGAGAGGCCTGGCGGCAACTGCGGGACGACTGGGCGACAACCACCGAGCGCGTCCGGTCCATGCCCGAGAACAGCGAACATCACGGCGTCGACGGCGAGTGGTCGATGGTCGAAACCCTGCGTCACCTTGTCTTCGTGCACGACTCCTGGTTCCGGCGCTGCGTGCTCGGACTCACCGAGCCGTTCACGGCCATGGGACTGGGTCCACCGTTCGTCATGGACCAGGAAAGCGGGCTCGACCCGTCTGCCCAACCGAGCCTCGACGAGGTGCTCGCCGTGCGCAACCGGCAGGCCTCGGGAATCGAGACGTGGCTGGCCGAGGTCACGCCTGATCAACTCGCGCAGACCGCGCCGGTGCCCGACGACGAGAGATGGCCCACGTACGCCAAGGGTCGGGCAGTGCGGCAATGCCTCGGTACCGTGCTCAACGAGGAATGGGCTCACCACGGGTTCTGCAAACGCGACCTGGACAAACTGTCGCCTCAGGAGTCTGCATTGAGTTCATGATCGGGATCTCACTGGGCGCTCAAAGGGTCGATTGGGAGTATCCCGACGATGCGGACTCCGTTGTGACCTCCAGGCCGTCACGACGGCCCGCCGAGTCGGTGACGCACCACCCTCCGCCGCAGGGTCGGCGAGGCCACCACCTCGAAACCGGCGTCGAGGAAGACTTGCAGCAGCCCGACCGACGCCTCGTCCCAGATCACGGTCTTGGTGGGCGGCGGCTCGGTGGGATAGCCCTCCAGGACGCGGGTGCCGACCTGCCTTCCGTACTCGACAGTGGCCGCGGCCAGCTCGTACATCAGCCCCTGCCGCCGGAAGCCCTTGCGTACGACGAAGCAGGTGACCGACCAGACGCCCACGAGCTCAGGATCCAGCCGCATCCAAGACTTCTTCCGGCTCCACACTCTGGGGTAGTTGTCCCGCGGTTCGACCGCGACCCAGCCGGCTGGGTGGCCGTCGAGGTACCCGATCAGGCCGGACGTGGGTCCATCGGTGCCGCAACCGGTCTGCTCCAACAGGGCGGCGTCCCGCTGCTCCTGGGTGGTGTCGCGCCAGATCCAGCCTGGGCACTTCAGCGCCTGGCAGCGGCACTTGCGGGCCCCACCCCCGTCGAACACCGCCTCGACGTCCTCAGTCGTTGCCTCGTTGGCCGGTCGCCAGGTGAACTCGGGCACACCGCAGCCTAGCCGGATCGGTCAGGAGGTCCCCAGCCCGGGAACCGGGAACACACCCAGTTGCGATCATCGGAACGTGAGGTCCCCGCATTCGGCAAGATGAGCGCATGACGTCCTCGCCTCCGCCGACCGTCTGGCCAGGCCACCATCGCGAGCTCGGTGCCCGTTACGACGGCTCCGGCACGAACTTCGCTGTCTGGGCGCCGGAGGCGACCGCAGTGGAGCTGAGCCTGTTCGACGACCAGGGCACGGAGACCCGGGTCGCGCTGCCCGAGCAGACGCTGGGCGTGTGGCACGGCTACGTACCCGCCGTCGGCCCGGGACAGCGCTACGGCTTCCGGGCGAGCGGGCCATGGAATCCGACGCACGGCCACGTCTTCGACTCCGACAAGCTGCTGCTCGACCCGTACGCACGAGCCATCGACGGGGACGTGACACCCGACCCGGCGCTGTCGGCGCGCGACGACGGCCACCGCCGTTACGGCGGGGACACGGCCGCGCTGACTCCTCGCAGCGTCGTCGTGGGCCACGGGGTCTTCGACTGGGGCGACGACCGTCCTCCCGACATCCCCTGGCGCCACACGGTCATCTACGAGACCCACGTCAAGGGACTCACGTACCAGCGCCCGGACATCCCGCCTGAGCTGCGCGGGTCCTACGCAGGTCTGGGACATCCGGCCACCATCCACTACCTCAAGGACCTCGGCGTCACCTCGGTCGAGCTGTTACCGGTGCACCACTTCGTCTCGGAGTCCGACCTCGCCTCGCGGGGACTCGTCAACTACTGGGGTTACAACTCCATCGGGTTCTTCGCACCGCATGCGGCGTACTCCTCGAGTGGCACGCGCGGTGAGCAGGTCACGGAGTTCCGGCAGATGGTGAAGGATCTGCATGCCGCCGGGCTGGAGGTGATCCTCGACGTCGTCTACAACCACACCGCCGAAGGTGGCGCGGACGGCCCCGTCCTCTGCTTCCGCGGATTCGACGAGG
>JANLYC010000066.1:0-4212 GCA_031365435.1 Nocardioidaceae bacterium | reverse complement strand
GGCACGAGCCCACCGGTCGCCGCTTCTCCTACGCTGGCGCCGCATTCTTCATCTCGGACGGCGAGACGCTCACATCCGCTTGGGTCCTCGGCGACTTGGACGGGCTGCGGACACAGCTCAGCTGAGCTGGCGGACGCCGATCCGCTGACGACGATGGGTGTCATCGACTCGAACAGAGCCGGCGAGCGTGACTCGCCGTAAGACGTTCCTCTTACAGGACGACCGGATGTCTGCCGAGACCCGGCGTAGATGCAACGAGCGCACCTGCTTCAAGCATCCACTGGCACGGTGGCTGGCTCACCGGTTGCTACTGCCTGGTGGTCCGGATGTGCTGCCGCCACGCGATTGCGGCGGCAGCACACGGGGTGGGTTGCGCGGGCAGTTAGTCGTGCAGCGCTCAGGCGGGGATGACGGTCTGGTTGCGGCGCAGGAGCCACTTCACGGCTGGGTATCCGGTGGCAAGACCGACGATGACGCCTACCTGCATGAGGAACCAGAAGGTGCTCTCGGTGACCGGCGGCATGGCGCTGTTGTAGTAGAGCAGGAGCATCCAGCCGACCATGCCGATGTCAAACCCCGCGACGGTGATGAGGGCAGCGGCGAGGGCGGCACCGATGGAAAGACCACGGACGTGCCCGGTGCTGGCACTGCGACTGGCGAGGTGTTCATAGACCGCCAGCATGATGGTGACGAGGACGGCGATGACGAGGATCATGGGCCACATCGCCACGCCGGCGATGGTCCAACCGATGGCGACGACGAACGGCACCGCGATCAGGTGGGCGACGGCGGATGCACCGCCACCGGGCAGCACCGCGAGCGCTGTCGCGTCGGTCTGTGTCTTCGTGTCGTCAGCCGATGACGAGGCACGGGTGCGTCCCCGGCTCAGGTAGACGGGGATGGCGAAGGGGCCGAGGTAGAGCGCTGAGGTGACCCACACCAGTTCGGGGGCAACGCTGTGGTGGCGGCGGCGCGCAAGGTAGATGTCTGCGGCGATGAAGGCGACGCTGAGCAGGGAGAGTGCGATGTAGGTCCAGGCGACGGGGGTGAGCCAGTCGGGGATGGCGGAAGCCATGTCCATGAGTTGTTCAGTCCTTTGTGATGGGAGGTGAGTCCGATCGACTTCCCAGTAGCCCGCATCTGCCCTGCGGGCGTGGCGGGTGGGCGGGTGACCGGTTCGGGGCGTGATAGGCGCACGAGGTGCACCGGTCGCGTGGCGCCCTGCTAGGGGGGCACGCCACGAGAGGCTTGGCTCAGAGGAAGGAGTCTGAGCGACCTGTCAGACCCGGAACACGCACAAAGAGACCGGTGACAGCACGACCCAGGGCGTTCGTTCGCGTAGCCGTCGACGCCCGGGACCGGGCCGGCGAACACGGGCGAGGAGCCCCAGGTATGTGTTGCGACGGGCCGCTATGAGCAAGACAAGCACGCTTGTCACGACCAGCCCAGCGCCCGTGCAGACGACACTGGTGGTGCCACTCACACAGGCGTTGCCGCACATCGGTGCCATTGCGGGCGACGCCGAGGCAGCCTCCTCAACCACCGTCACAGCCACGGTCGTGAAGGAGGCCGCGTTTTCGCTCATGCCGGCCATAGGAGCGACTGCTGCCGCCGCCGAGAGGATGGTGCAGGCCAGGCCCACCGCTAATGCGATTGCCGCACCGAGAGCACTCCGCCACAGGATGACGAGTGTCGGCATGGGCACGCCGCAAGGTTACCGGACGGCCGAGTATTGCTCGTCCGGCCCGCCGTGCACGGCACCCTGCGGGGGGCGCGACGGCGCCCGAGGCGCGGCCCGACCACGACCGCCCGGCGACCAGAGACCCGCGACGTCCTGCACGCCGGCAGTCGAGTGCGTTCAGAGCACGGTCTCTCGTGAGGGGCTGCTTGTACATCGAGGAGTTGCACGGCGACAGCCCAGGTCTCATTCGCCTCGTCGGTGACGACCCCACTGTTCCGAACTGAACGCCCGCTCATGCCGCTCTGCGGGCTCGGCCCGACTGCGGCGGTGATGGCTCACAATCAGATCGTGACCGCGCGCACGAAGCTCATAGAGATCGCAAGCGGGGTGCGGGCCCTCCCTTCTCCCGCTCGCCAGGCCGTTAGTGGGGCCATCATCTTGGGTCTCGTCGGAACACTTGTCGGCCTAGTCATTGGCCTAGTTTCTTACCCGCCTACCGCATGGGCGGCTGCGATCGAGCTCGGCTTTCCGGCGACAGCGCTCGGGCTGATCGGCGGGTTCGTAGTTGGGCTCATTGCCAGAGTCCTGCCGCGTGCGCGGCGCTGACCCGACCGCCCTTGCGCCCGGCCGTGCCGCTGTCGGGGCTCCGCCCGACCATGCCGCGAAGAGTGCGCGGACAAGGCTCACGGGTCCTGAGCCCGTAGCGATGCGCCTGGTTCGATGACGAACTTGCCGATCACCCGTCACGCCGTCATCCGAACACGGGCGGCGAGTCGATTGCTGCTCGATTGAGTCAAATAGTGTCCGTGGCCATGAAAAAGTCCCCACTGGTGGCCAAGTCGGGGTCCCCGGTTTTGGCCAGATAGAAGTCCCCACTCTTCGTTCGTCGTGTCGCAGGCGCTGTGAGGCCCTGCCACCTGACCAAGATGATTGAGCGATGCGGCGCGAGCACCAAGCAACGGTCCGGGCGGCCTGTTTCGCACTCGACACGATGCGTGCGGCGCGGGGGTTGACGTGACGCTGCCGATGATCCGGCGCGGCGGTTGGGTTTGCCAGTGGTGCAGCGAGCACGGCAGGTCGCAGAACTGGCGATGCTCCCGTACCAAGTGAGACAGCGCCGCATCACCGACATCGCCGCGGAGCACGCGCTCGACCCAGACCCATGCATCTCGCGTTAGACGGTTGTCACGGACCGGTGCCCTGAGGAGACTGGGAGGTTCCCCTACTGCGAAGGAGTGAGCATGGCCCCGATGTCGGCTCGGCCGAGGAGATCCTCGGTGTTACTCGCGGTGTTCGCCCTGTTGCTTGCCGCCATGCCTGCGCTGCTGGTAAGCAACTCCCACGCCGCGTCCACTACCAAGGCCAAGACCTGGAACGTCATGGTCGGCGCAGAGTCGCGCTCAGGCGCCGTACAGACGATGGCGTACGGCCCCAAGAAGATACGGATCAACGCCGGCGACACGGTGCACTGGGTCTCCAACTCGATGGAGCCGCACACCGTTTCGTTCATCGACGCTGAGCACCCCGCGGTCGGGTTCAGTCTGACGACCACCTACATGTCGGCGCAGACGTCGAAGCACACGATCTCCAAGCCGGGCCAGTTCCGCAGCTCCGGGATCATGGCCCCGGCACCCGACGCCGTCTTTCCGAACGCGGTCAAGTCGTATGACCTGAAGTTCCTCAAGCCGGGCAGGTACCGCTACCTGTGCTACCTCCACGGCAAGGCCATGTCGGCGATCGTCGTGGTCCGCGAGGCGGGCACGCCATATCCGCACACACAAGCCGAGTACAACGCGATGGCCACCCAGGCATCGAATGCGGACATCGAGCACGGGCTCAACCGGTGGGCTGACGCACTGGGTGCCGCTGACTCCCACCACGTGTTCGTGGGGGCCGCGGACATGAGGGTGCTGGTCAACCGATTCATCCCCGGCAGCATCGTGGTGAAAGTCGGCGACAGCGTCACCTTCGACATGGCAAAGAACGCGTTCCCGGTCCCGCACACGATCACGTTCGGGCCGCCCCCGGCAAACCCGTTCGCGCCCACCGGCGACCCGACGAACTATCAGGGTGGCGCCCTGAGTTCAGGGGTGATCCTGCCTCCGGGGTTCGGGCCGCCACCGAACGCGTTCACGGTGAAGTTCACCAAGGCGGGCACCTACTCGTTCGTCTGCCTCCTCCATGCCGGGATGGGCATGTTCGGCCAGGTGGTGGTGCAGTAGCCCGCACACGGACAGCGATAGGCCCGTTCCGACCAGCGGTCGGAACGGGCCTCTCGTCAGGGTTCCGCAGGTGAGGCGTGGTTTCCCACCCCTCGCGGATTGTCGGGCTGACAGGATTGAACCTGCGACCCCTTGACGCCCAGGCGTCGGCCGCGTGTCCTCATCGTCCGCCCACGGCCGAGAACCCAATGTCTATAAGGGGATTCGGCCATGTAGAAACACAGTTTGAAGAAGAAGACAAGGTTTCACTGTTGGAATTTCTTCCTGAAAATACCTGCGTCTGGATACAAGATGAAGAATTACTAAGAG
>JANLYC010000053.1:0-1543 GCA_031365435.1 Nocardioidaceae bacterium | reverse complement strand
AAGAACCTCGAAGGCAGCACGCGACAGACCCTCAGCGGCGGCCGGTCCGGAGCATCTCCGCGACCAGGAAGGCGAGCTCGAGCGACTGCGTCCGGTTGAGCCGTGGGTCGCAGACCGACTCGTAGCGGTGGACCAACCCGGCCTCGTCGAGCGCCTCTCCGCCACCGAGACACTCGGTCACGTCTCCCCCAGTGAGCTCGACGTGAAGACCACCGGGCCAGGTGCCCAGCGCGTGGTGCACCTCGAAGAAGCTGCTCACCTCCGAGATCACGTCGTCGAAGTTTCGGGTCTTGTATCCCGTCGAGGTCTCGAACGTGTTGCCGTGCATCGGGTCCGTCACCCAGGCGACCGTCACGCCCGCCGCGGTGACCTTCTCGACCAGGTTGGGCAGGGTGTCACGGATCTTCTTGGCGCCCATCCGGGTGATGAACGTCAACCGACCTGGCTCGTTGTCGGGGTTGAGCTTCTCGGCGAGCGCGACCGCCTGGTCCGGGGACGCGCTCGGCCCGAGCTTGACGCCGATCGGGTTGCGCACGTGTGACATGAGCTCGACGTGAGCACCGTCGAGCTGCCGGGTCCGCTCCCCGATCCACAGGAAGTGCCCGGAGACGTCGTACGGGTCGCCGGTCCGTGAGTCGATCCGCGTCATCGCGTGCTCGTACTCGAGGATCAACGCCTCGTGGCTGGAGTGGAAGGCGACCCTGTGCAGCTCTTCGGACTCGGCGCCGATCGCCTTCATGAAGTCCAGCGCCCGGTCGATGTCGCCGGCCATCTGCTCGTACACGGCGCCGACCGGCGAGGTCCGGACGAAGTCGGTGTTCCAGGCATGCATCTGACGCAGGTCGGCGTACCCACCGGACAGAAAGGCGCGACACAGGTTCAGCGTCGCCGCCGAGGAGTTGTAGACCTGGACGAGCCGCTGCGGGTCAGGCACCCGGCTCTCCGCGGTGAACGCGTAGCCGTTGACGGCGTCGCCACGGTATGCCGGGCGCTCGACACCCTCCCGGACCTCGACGTCGCTGGTGCGCGGTTTCGCGTACTGGCCGGCGATCCGGCCGAGCTTCACCACCGGAACCGACGCCGCGTAGGTCAGCACGACGGCCATCTGCAACAGCACCTGCAGCTTGGCGCGGACGTTCTCGGCGGTGACGCCCTCGAACGTCTCGGCACAGTCACCGCCCTGCAACAAGAAGGCCTTCCCGGCAGCGACGTCGGCCAGCCGGCTCTTGAGGTCGTCGCACTCACCGGCGAAGACGAGCGGCGGCATCGAACGCAAGGTCGTGACAGCACCGTCGAGCCGAGCCGGATCGGGCCACGCCGGCTGCTGTGCGGCACCGAGCTCGTAGAGCTGCTCGAGACTGGGAAGGGTCACGGGGGCAAGCCTACGGGGACATCACTCGTATGCCGTCGCCCGTCTCGACACGAAGGCCCACCCGGGACTCCGGCCACCACCGCGCACTCCCGCGAATTGCGGGAAAGTGCCGGGCGACACGCCGGGCGGCGGCTGCACTTTCCCGCAATTCGCGGGAAAGACAGCCGGGCG
>JANLYC010000640.1:0-1531 GCA_031365435.1 Nocardioidaceae bacterium | reverse complement strand
ACCACGCCGAGGCCGACCAGGGCCACGACAGCCGTCATGTCAACGGCCAGCACGACCACGCCGAGGCCGACCAGGGCATGGACAGCGACGCCCAGGTCGACCGGGGCCACCACAACGGGCCGGACGACGACCAGGGTGCGGACGACACAGCCGCAACCGAGGCGATCGACCTCCTTTCAGCCGCTGACACGGCCGACCAGGTCGAGTCCGCGGGCGGAGCCGCCGCCAACGGCTCCGGACCTCAGCACGGCGCTGCGGACCTACCCGAGTCAGCCGACGAGGCACGGGCCGGCGAGGGTTCGCCGGGCGAACAATCCGAGGCTCCGACGGCGCCCCCGCGTGGGCGGCGGCGCAGGCGGGCATCGCGGCCGACCGGCGCTCCCGAGGCCGCCAGCCCCGCGATGGCCGTGGTGGCAGTTGGTGGGTCAGACGAGGCATAACGGACCGCAGTCCCCGTTTTGACCGCAGCGGGGTCCGATCCGTAGACTTGACCCTCGGTGTGCCGTGGCATGCCTGTCCATCCGGACGCCTCGTGCCCCCGGGCGCAGGGACCGGCCCGTCGTACCTCGGGTAGCCCCGGAAGTGCGGCCGGTGCCGACCCACCCAGTTTTTCAGCGAAGTTCGACGTCCTACCGAAGAGAGCGAGTCCAGGCGTGTACGCGATCGTGCGCAGTGGCGGCCAGCAGCAGAAGGTCGCTGTCGGCGACGTCATCGAGATCGACAAGGTGTCGACAGCGCCGGGCGAGAGCCTGTCGCTGCCCGTCGTGCTGGTCGTCGACGGTGAGACCGTGACGTCCGACGCCGACACGCTTTCGAAGGTCGACGTCCAGGTGGAGGTTCTCGGCGCCACCAAGGGCCCCAAGATCCACATCCTCAAGTTCAAGAACAAGACCGGCTACCGCAAGCGCCAGGGTCACCGTCAGCACTACACGCAGGTGAAGGTCACCGCCATCAACACTGCGTCCGGCTCCACGAAGTCTTCCAAGTAACCGAGGCGAGGTTCAGTCATGGCACACAAGAAGGGCGCGGCCTCCACCAAGAACGGTCGCGACAGCAATGCACAGCGCCTCGGCGTGAAGCGGTATGGCGGTCAGCTCGTCAACGCCGGCGAGATCATCGTCCGCCAGCGCGGCACGCACTTCCACCCCGGCACCGGTGTCGGGCGCGGTGGCGATGACACGTTGTTCGCCCTCATCGCGGGCAACGTCGAGTTCGGTACCCGGCGCGGTCGCCGTGTCGTCAACATCGTTCCAGCGGCGGACTGACCCGCCCGTACGACGTAGGAGGGGCGTGCCGCGGGAGCGGACGCCCCTCGTCGCATTTCCCGACCGTTTCCCCCGGAATTGCGGGAAAGTGCAGGCCTCGACCCGCGTGTCGACCTGAGCTTTCCCGCAAATCGCGGAGGGGGAAGCCGAGACAAGAGGAGGCAGGTCGTGGCCGTACCCACGTTCGTCGACCGGGTCGTCCTGCACGTCTCGGGCGGCAAGGGCGGTAACGGCGTCGCCTCCGTGCACCGCGAGAAGTTCAAGCC
>JANLYC010000630.1:0-3457 GCA_031365435.1 Nocardioidaceae bacterium | reverse complement strand
AGCACCTGTTCGTGCGCTTCGACCTGGGGGCCGAGGCGGCCGCGGATCCTGGTGCATTGACGGTGCTGCATGTCCATCTGGGGCTCATCGGTGCCTTTTCGATCGAGGAGGCTCCGGTTCCGGCGGCGGTCGGAGCAGTCCGGGTGCGCATCGTCGGCCTGTCGGCCTACGCTGACCTGCGCGGTGCGACAACGTGCGAGCTCGTCTCCGACACCACCCTGCAGACGATCCTCGCCAAGCTCGGCCCTGATCCGCTGCGGGCCGACGCGGACCCGGACAAGGCTTTCCAGCGCATCCGCAAGAGCAGGAAGTCGATCGGTGCGCTGCTGATGGACCAGTCCGTTCTGGCAGGTGTCGGGAACGTGTACCGGGCCGAGTCGTTGTTCAGAGCCCGGCTCAACCCCCTCACGCCGGGGCTCAAGGTGACGCGGCGTCGCTGGGACGCGATCTGGTCCGACCTCGTCGACCTGATGGAGTACGGCGTGCAGACCGGCCGGATCGACACGGTCCGGCCCGAGCACGAGCCTGCCGCGATGGGACGCGACCCGCGCGTCGACGACCATGGCGGGGAGGTCTATGTCTACCGTCGACAAGGACAGGCCTGCTGGGTCTGCGGGTCCATGGTCAAGACCAAGGTCCTCGAGGGCCGCAACCTTTTCTGGTGTCCGACGTGTCAGCGGCGCCGATGACTGGCGCTGTCGTCGTACTCGTGCCCTCGCGGGGCAGGCGAGGTCGGTTCAGCACCTTCGGGGTTCGGGTCCGCGAGACTTGCCGGTTGGTTACTGTCTGACCGTGCCAAGCACTCCACGATCCGTCCGGATCCGGCGGAACCCGCTGGCGCGGGGGGTCCGGCGCGTTCGCGCTGCGCTGGGTCGCGCCCTGCGCGAGGCCGAAACCGCCTGGTTGGTGCTGCTGAGCACCCTGTCGGTCCTCAACGTCCTACTGCTTGCGGCCATCCCTGGGTGGTGGCCGCTGACCGGGTTCGTGCTGCCCGTGGTGCTGTCAGTTCGCGTGCTCTCCATGGGCAGGCTCCTTGTCCTGTACGTCGTTGTGGTGGCATGCGTGACGGCGTCGGTGATCCTGGTCGACCCGTTGACGAAACTGCGTTTCGGCGGCATCTGCGTGATTGCCCTCGTGATGCTGCTGGTCCTCTGGTATGCGCGCGACCGGCAACGGTTGGGAGTGGCCTCGACCCGCGGCGAGTCGATGTTGATCGACCTGCGTGACCGCCTTGCCAGCCAGAGCCAGTTGCCCGCGCTGCCGAGGTCCTGGCATGCCGAGGCGGTGATGCGGTCGGCCGGGGGAGCGTCGTTCGCCGGTGACTTCATCGTGGCTGCGAAGTCGCTCGACGGAGACATCCTCGAGGTGGCCGTCGTAGATGTCTCCGGCAAGGGTGTCGGTGCCGGCTCCCGCGCGCTCCTGCTCTCGGGGGCGTTCGGAGGCTTGTTGGGCTCGCTGGCACAGGAGCAGTTCCTGCCGGCCGCGAACGAGTACCTCATGCGTCAGGAGTGGAGCGAGGGATTCGCCACCGCCGTGCACCTGTCGATCAACCTGCGCAACGGGGTCTTCGAGGTTCGCACGGCCGGCCACCCGCCGGCCCTGCAGTTCCACGCGGGATCGGGCCGCTGGGCGGTGCACTGGACTGACGGGCCGGTGCTGGGCGTGGTCAGCCGGGCCGACTTCACGGCGCATCGGGGCCGCATGATGCCCGGGGATGCGCTGCTCCTGTACACCGACGGCCTCGTCGAGACACCCAAGCAGGACATCACCTACGGGATCGACAAGTTGCTCGGAGAGGCAGAACGGCTCGTCCAGCACGGCTTCGTGCACGGAGCCGACCAGCTCGTGGCGAGCGTCGAGAGCGAGGGCGACGACCGAGCCCTGTTCCTCCTCCACCGCCGCTGACGGGCAGGCGGGACTCCGGATCGGTCGCGGTGAGGTGTCAGCCTTTCGCGAGCGCGCCCATCGGATCCCAGGCGGGCAGCACGATGGGCTCCTGATCGAGCGCATCCTGCAACTCTGGCGGGAGAGCCGAACGGCGTACGGCGACCTCGAAGACGTGCTCACCGAACCAGTTGTCGTTCATGGTCCAGAATCCCTTGTCGGCCTTGTCGTTGCCCCAGCTGTTCTCCACGCGCCAGCGTCGCGGAGCCTCGACGCCACCGGGTCCGGTGACCACGTCGACGCCGGTGAAGAGCATGGCGTGGGTCATCAAGGTGTCGTGATGCAGCAGCCGGTCGGCCTTGTCGAGGACGAGGTCGACGTCATACAGCGCCTCGTAGTCGAAGAGACGCTCGTCCCAGTAGCCGAGGTCCAGGTATGACATCTTGCCGGTGTCACAGCCGAACCAGACCGGCTCACCGCCGCGCAGGGAGGCCATCGTCAGGTCGCGGATCAACGACATCGAGACGTTGAGGTAGACCACCGGAGGCTCGCCGACGACGTTGCCGAGGTATTCGACGGTATAGGTGCGACCGACCTCGCTCGACTCGCGTGGGTCGTGCACGATGCAGACGTAGTCGTCGAGAGGAAGACCGGCGTACTTCTCGGCGAACTCCTGCGGCGACATCGTGTCGTCGCGGTGGAACACCTTTTCCTTGTCGTTCCATTGCCACTGCACGCGCGTCGGGGGCGTCCCGAGGTGGATGCAGAGAACGCGGTGCATCGCCTCGACGGCGCCGAGCTTGGTCTCGCGGAGCTGCTCCTCGGAAGCCCCGTTGGCGGCCTGCTGGCGCAGGTCGCGGGCCGCTCGGCGCAGGAGCTCGCTGATCGTGCGGTTCATGCTGGACGTCTTGGAGGACGAGTGCGTCTCGGGCATCGCGGCCTTCGGAACGAGCCCGTGCTTGCGGATGAGTGCGACGAACATGTTCCACTGGCCGCCGTCCTCGGCGGGGTTCTCGAGCAGGTGGGCGACCGTGCGGTCATCCACGTCTCGGTCGGCCGTCTCGATGATCGCCTCGAGCCAGAAGTTCGCCTTCTCGAGCTTGTCCCAGTAGAGGAGGTAGTTCTGCGAGAACTCGAAGTCCTTGATCTCCATCGCCTTGGCGGCGCCGGCGCGCAACAGGTTGAGCCCCGCGAAGAGCCAGCAGCGGCCGCTCTGCTTCTGGTTGGTGGCCTCCCAGTCATCGAGCAACGTGGACATCGAGGTGGCCATCTGGTTGACCACGGAGCGGTCCAGCGCGACGTCCTCGAGGCTGGTCGTGGTGACGGCGTTCTGGGCCAACCGATAGGTCGGGTTGGACTCGAACTGCTTGGTGAAGCGCTCCAGGTCGTCAGCGCTGAGTGCACGGTTGGCGTTGCTGGTCATCGTCGTCCTTGTCCCTCGTCGTCTGCTGAGTGTGCCGGTCTGCCTTCTTTGTGGGGATCCCCCCGAGCAGACTACGCCTTGATTCCACAACGTCCTCCTGCTCGGCGGGTGTGCATCGGAGCCGGCGGCTCAACGAGCGAACAGGTTGCC
>JANLYC010000626.1:0-2571 GCA_031365435.1 Nocardioidaceae bacterium | reverse complement strand
TCTGACCCGACATCTGATCCGACATCTGACCCGACATGTGATCCGACCGCGGGCCCCTCCCGGCCGATAATCCGGTGCGTTGACGCGAGACGACACCTACGCTCGAGACGTGACCGCAGCATCCGTACGGCTTCGCGAGCTCGGCTGGGACGACTCCTGGGCCGAGCTCGCTGCCGCGTGTCCGCAACCCGGCCTACCCGGGCGCGTGACGCGCGTCGACCGCGGCGTCTGCACGGTCGCGACCGAGCATGGACCACTGCGGGCGAGCTGGTCCGCCTCCCTGCTCGAGGCCGCGGCCACAGATCCGACGAGCGCCCCGTGTACGGGGGACTGGTGCGTGCTGGCCTGTTGGCCCGATGGTCCGGTCACGATCCACGCGGTGCTTCATCGTCGTACGGCCGTCACCCGGGCCGGGGCTTCGCGGACGTCCCATGCTCAGGTACTCGTTGCCAACGTCGACCTGATCGCCGTCGTAGTGGCGCTGCATCCCGAGCCGAAGATTTCGCGCATCGAACGGTTGGTCACCCTGGCCTGGGAAAGCGGTGCCCGCCCCGTCGTCGTCTTGACCAAGGCGGATCTCGTCCCGGACGCGGCCGGCCTCGCGGCTGAGGTCGCCCAGGCCTGCCCAGGCGTCGACGTCGTCACGTGCAGCACCGTGACCGACGAGGGGCTCGACGAGCTCCGCGCCCTGCTCGGACCGACCGGCACGATGGGCCTCATCGGGGCCTCCGGACACGGCAAGTCGTCGCTGACCAACGCGTTGGTCGGGGCTCAGGTGCTGACCACGAAGCGGATCCGCGACGACGGCAAAGGTCGACACACGTCGGTCCGCCGCGAGCTCGTCGCCCTGCCGGGTGGTGGCGCGGTCGTCGACACCCCCGGACTTCGCGGCGTCGGTCTGCACAGCGCTCCGGAGGGGCTCGCGGCAACGTTTCCCGATGTCGAGGAACTCGCGGCGCGCTGCAAGTTCCGTGACTGCAGCCACGGCCGGGAGCCGGGCTGCGCCATCAGGGCGGCGGTGTCGACCGGCCACCTGTCGGAGCGTCGGCTCGACAGCTGGTCCCGGCTGCAACGTGAGCTTGCCTGGATCGCGGCCCGGTCGGACGCTCGGCTGCGCGCCGAGCAGGTCAAGAAGCGGAAGAAGATCACCCAGGACAACCGGAGCCGTCGGGACCGTTGACGCCTGCCCCGGCTACGGAGCCGTGCGGCGTACCGGGTGAGCGAACCCGATCACGGGCGGCTGCGGCGTGGTCGGCCCGGCAAGGATGTGCCTCAGGCGCCGTAGAGCGCGGTGATGGCTGACTCGGACCGCGTTCCCGCTGATGTCCAGCGCGGCGGCTGTTGCGGCCACATCAAGCCCTACGACATCGAGGCAGGCGACCACCTCTGCCTCACGGGTGGGGAGCTGAAGCAGCAGGCTCTGGATCCAGTCCAGCTGGACTGTCAGCTCCGCAGAGTCATCCACGAACGAGCCCCACGCGCCGGGGAGCCAGCGTGGGTCGTCCCCGGCTGGTGCGGTCGCCCGGCGCTGCGCCCGACGGTTCGTGTTGAGGAGGTGATGGCGGGCGATGCCGAAGATCCACCCGGCGAACGCGTCCGCGTCCCCGGTGAACTCAGCGACTCGAGCAGCCGCGGTGCACCAGGCTTCGTTCGCGATGTCCTGCGGCTCCACGGAGGCATCCAGGTGCGGGTGGGCGCGCAGCCATACCAGCAGTCGGCCGCCGATCCGCTCGTAGAGTTCACGCCAGGCGGCGGGGTCGGCAGCCCGAGCGCGAGCCATCACCTCGGTCTCAGTGCTGGCGGTGGCCATGCGTGCTCCTCAGTTTGCGTGGGCGGCGCGAGCGCCTGCGCACGTGACACTGCGTGATACTCCGAAGGACTCCGAGTTGACTACAGTGTGTAAGGGATTCATTACACATCGCATCGTAGGCCTAGGCGTGGTTCACGCGGAAGGCACTTGGCCGAACGTTGACCTGCCCTTAAGGGCACCTTGGCCAAGGCGGGGTTGCGTGTAATGAAAGCCACGGCCCGTGACATGAATGGGTATGACGAACGATCACCGCGACGAGATCGCACAGCGGCTGGCGACGACTGCACCCGCCCCAGAACAGACAGACAGCTTCTTCGACGGACTCGGCCTGCTGGCGGCGCAGTCGGTGGCAACGACCGGGCAGGAGCGGCGTCACGGCGCGACGGCGTTGCGTTGGTCAGCTGTCGCCGCAAGCACCGTGGTGCTGTTGTCCAGCGCGGCGTACGCCGGTGCGCTGGGGGCGCCGGCGAAGGAAGGTGCTCGTCAGGTGATCGGGCACGGCACCTCGGCCTCCCCGGGCCAGACGGACGACGACCCGGTGGAGGAGATCGCTCCGGTCTTCCTTCTCGAGCCACGACCCGCCGGCGTCGATGACAGCACCGACACCGCGGTCGACCCGTCCGACAGTGGCGATGACAGCACCGACACCGCGGACGACCAGTCCGACAGTGGCGATGACAGCACCGACACCGCGGACGACCAGTCCGACAGCGGCGATGACAGCACCGACGAGTCCGGTGCGAGTTCCGACCAGGGCGGCG
>JANLYC010000606.1:0-2464 GCA_031365435.1 Nocardioidaceae bacterium | reverse complement strand
GTCGAACATCTGATCGTCCAGACCGGCTGCGGGCGAGGGGAGGAAGCCAGGCAGCTTGTCACCGACGTCATCGGGCAGTGCATCAAACCTGATGCGCTGCTTGCGTCGGGCCTGGTCGAGGAAGAGGTTGGTGGTGATGCGGTGCAGCCAGCCCTCGAACGTGCCCGGCTGGTACGACGACAGCGACCGGAACACCCGGACGAAGACCTCCTGGGTGTGGTGTTCGGCGTCCGGTCGGTTCCCGGTCAGCCGGAAGGCGAGACGGTAGACCCGGGCGGAGTGCAGGCGCACGATCTCGTCCCAGCTCGGTGGTACCCAGGCGTCGTCGGAGGCAGGACGCAGGTCGGTCGAGCCGTCCACGTCGTTGCCACCTCCTCGTCGTACGTCCACGTCTGTCGCGATGGCGACCACGGCGGCGGGCTCCTCCCGGGCTTACGAATGGTGGCGTCTCGACCGCGGATCGTCGTGCTCTCAGGATAGGTCACACGCGACGCGGTCAAGCCGCCACTTACGTAACGTTCAGGTGGCGTGGGCAGTTCCCGCTTCCGGCCCGGTGCGGCCCGATGACCCGTACCCCGTGAAGCGACTAGGCTCACGCCAGATCAACCAGCACCCCGACGTCCACAGGGGATCGTCGGGGCCGAATGAGGAGGCCGTCATCGCCACCGGGTTGAAGCCTGCTTCGTGGGCTTATTCCGAGCAGTTCATCGCCGAGGATGATGTCCTCGCCAACGCCCGGTCCCGGGCGGCCGAGGTCGACGCGGTTCCGATCGGTGCCGGTGGCGGCGCCGCCTTGCGTTTCATCGCCGCGTTGCTCGATGCGCGGAACGTCGTCGAGATCGGGACCGGCTGCGGAGTGTCCGGCGTCTGGATGATGCGCGGGATGCGCTCCGACGGCGTACTCACCAGCGTCGACCTCGAAGCGGAGCACCAGCGGATGGCCAAGGAGGCATTCCGCGAGGCCGGCATCGCCGCGCAGCGGGTGCGGCTCATTCCGGGTGCCGCGCTGGAGGTCTTGCCCCGCCTCACGGACGAGCACTACGACCTGGTGTTCTGCGATGGCGACAAGCAGGAGTATCCGCAGTACCTCGAGCAGGCGGTCAGGCTGCTTCGTCCCGGCGGCGTCGTCGCCTTCGACAACTCGCTGTGGCACGACCGGGTGGCTGATCCTGCGGTCCGCGACGCCGAGACGACCGCGATCCGCGAGACCCTGCGCCAGGTCAGCGAGCACGAAGGGCTGCTCTGCGTGCTGCTCCCGGTGAGTGACGGCCTGCTTCTCGCCCAGAAGCGCTGAGCCACCGCGCCATACCCACCTCCCAAGGCAAATCCCCTCTCTGAGCGGCAGTTTGGGTTGGGGAGTATGACGAGGGGCGGGGCCGCGGTGTCAGGGTGCCGCGGGCGTCAGGGGGCCGGGGCGTCAGGGGGCCGCGGGCGTCGGAGGGCCGCGACATCAGGGAGCCGCGGCATCAGGGGTCGCGGTGGACGTGGGGGTGCTGAGGGGGGACTCGGCGGGTGTCGTGGAGATCCAGAACCGCAGCTTGGGGCCGCGGACATCGTCGAACACCCCGCCGGCGGTCTCGATCACCTTCCGCGACGGCTCGTTCGTGTCGTCGCACGTCACCAGGACCGGGTCGATCCCGAGCTCGTGCGCGACGGGCAGCGCGGCTCGCAGCATCGCCGTGGCGTGCCCGAGCCGGCGGGCCGACGGCCGCACGACGTACCCGATGTGGCCCCCGTACTCGAGCAGCCACGGCGTCAACGCGTGTCGGATCGACAGCCGGCCCAGGTACTCTTCGCCGTCCACCCACCACAGGTAGGTCGACGCGACGATCCCTTCCGGCAGCCACGTGCCAGGTTCGGAGAGCTGGCCCAGTCGCCGGCAGTACTCCGCGAACGTCTCGGGGTCGTGCAGCGACTCGAACGGGAAGTACTCGCCCTCGTAGTCACCGATCGCCCCGATGATCGTCAGACCGGCATACCGCTCGTCCTCGCCCAGCTGCCTGATCTCGAGGACCGACTCGAGGAAGGACCGCTGGTAACGGGGATCGGGGACGACGAGCACGGGCACATCGACAGCCTAGACAGCAGAGGACCAGCCACCGACGCAGCGCCGCTACGCCCTAGCCGCGCCGTACGTGCCGCCCTCTCTCGCGAGCCACCGCCGACCGTCAGCCGGACTGGGTCTCGAGCCAGCGCAGGAGCAACCGCGACCCGAACCCGGTCGCTCCGGCCGTGTACTCGAACGCGTCCTTCGGCGAATCGCCCACGCTGGCGATGTCCAGGTGCGCCCACGGGGCGGTGCCGACGAAGTGCCGCAGGAAGAGTGCCGCTGTGACCGCCCCCGGTTGCCCTGCGGCGTTGGTCGCGTCGGCCGACATCTCCTCCAGCATCGGCTCGTACACGTCGAGCAGCGGCAGCCGCCACACCGGCTCCCCGGCCGCTTCGCCGGCCGCGGTCAGCGCAG
>JANLYC010000602.1:0-2768 GCA_031365435.1 Nocardioidaceae bacterium | reverse complement strand
GCTCTCACACGAGCTGTCCCACGTTGCCCACCGCGACGTGCTCGTGATGACGATCGCAGGGTTCCTGGGGGTCGCGGCCGGCCTGGTGATGCGTTGGGGTTTCTTCTTCGGCGGCGGTCGACGTGACAGCAACAGCACGGTCCCGTTCATCGTGATCTGGCTCGGCAGCATGGTGGTCTACTTCATCTCGTTCCTGCTGACGCGGGTGCTCAGCCGCTACCGCGAGATGTCGGCGGACCGCGCGGGCGCGTACCTGACCGGCAAGCCTTCTGCGCTGGCGTCGGCGCTGACGAAGATCTCCGGCGACATGGCCAGGATCCCGACGCGCGACCTGCGTGCGACGCAGGCGTTCAACGCCTTCATGTTCGCCCCGGCGCTCAACAAGGAGTCGATCAGCGGCCTGTTCTCGACGCACCCGTCGCTCGAGCAGCGCCTCAACCAGCTGGCCGAGATCTCGTCCGACCTGTCCCGGCCGACGAGCTGAGCGTGAAGCTGTTCCGCAACGTCTTCGGTCGCAGCGAGCCGCCGGCCGCCAACCTCGACAACCTGTTCGCGGTGCCCTCGGCGGCGATCACGCTCGAGGCAGCGACCGGCTTCAAGCCGACCGGCGTCGCCTCGGTGTGCTACCGGCAGGCCGAGGGCGGTGCGTTCGCCACCACCCAGTCCGACGTCCAGGAGCTGCTGGACGCCGACGCAGGCCCGAAGGTCGAACGCACGACCGACGACTTCGGCTACACCTGGTTGGTCTGCCGCGCCGATCCGTCGGCGATCTCAGACCTGATCACCGACGTCCACGCGGTCAACTCCGC
Source organism: Nocardioidaceae bacterium (assembly GCA_031365435.1). GTDB lineage: Bacteria > Actinomycetota > Actinomycetes > Propionibacteriales > Nocardioidaceae > JANLYC01. The sequence continues at coordinate 1,959 of JANLYC010000602.1, read as the reverse complement.
TCTCGAGAATGCGGGCTTCGGCCCGTCGCTGCTGTGCTCGATGGTGACCTTCGTCGGTCCGGACGACCGTCGGTTCGCGCTGGTCTACCTCTACAAGCAGGGCACGTTCTACCCCTTCGCACCGGTGGGTGCCCAGCAGCGTGACAACGCGCTCGAGCTGCAGATGCGCGGTGTCCTCGACGGCGACATGCCGATCGAGCCGGACCTGTCCCGCTGGATGGCCCTCTTCAACGCCCCCGGCCTCTGACCCCCGCCCCTCGGCTCACTTCTCTCCCTGGCCCTCCGCGCTTGCCTAGTTCACAAGCCAGGTGGCTTGTGAACTAGGCAAACGTGACGCGGGGACCTGGCATTTGCCTTGCGGGCTAGGGCGGGGACGACGCATCGGAAAGCAGACGCGTGTACTCCGCCCGGGTGATGCGGTAGAACACGTGCTCAGCGATAGGGCTGCTCGGGTCGAGCGCCGGATGCAGCTGAGTCGCGACCCAGCGCAGCCCGAGCCTTTCCATCACGGCTCGCGACGGTGTGTTGACCGTGGCCGTCAGCGACCACACCTCGTCGTATGCCGCTAGGTCGAACGCCACGGCCAGGGCGGCTCGCCCGGCTTCCGTTGCATACCCATACCCCCACGCCGACCGGGCCAGCCGCCACCCCACCTCTACTCCACCCGCGCCCGGGACGCCGTCCGGCATCGGGTTGAGCCCGGTGAACCCGATGAACGCGCCCGTGGCAACCGGCTCGAGTGCCCACAATCCGTACCCCAGCTCGGCCATCCGCGTCTCGATCCGGTCGGCAAAGCTGTCGCTCTCGTTCCGCGTCTGGACGCCGGGAAAGTAGCGCATCACCTCGGGATCGGCGTTCAAGGCCGCGAACGCGTCACGGTCGGTCGGCCGCCAGGCACGCATGACGAGCCGCTCGGTCCTCGGCTCGACCAGACCTGGCAACCGTCGCAGCCGCGACAGGTCGGACCCACGTTGCTCTGATGTCAAGTCCGGTCAGTCCCTGGCGGAGGTGGCCGACGGCAGTGCGAGCATCCGGTCCAGAGCGACCCTCGCCCAGCTCGCGGTCTCGGGGTCGACCGAGATCACGTTGACGGCGCGACCCGCCCTCAGGTTCTCCAGCGCCCAGACGAAGTGCGGCAGGTCGATGCGGTTCATGGTCGAGCAGAAGCACACGGTCTTGTCGAGGAACATCACGCGCTTGTCCGGATGCGCGTTCGCCAGCCGCTGCACGAGGTTGAGCTCGGTCCCGATCGCCCAGGCAGAACCCGGCTCCGCCGCCTCGATGGTGTTGATGATGAACTCCGTCGACCCGACCAGGTTGGCTTTCGTCACGACCTCGTGCGTGCACTCGGGATGGACGAGCACCCTCACGTCGGGCACCGCCCGGCGTACGTCGTCGACGCACTCAGGGCTGAAGCGTCCGTGCACCGAGCAATGACCGCGCCAGAGAATCACCTGGGCGTCGCGCAGCTCCGCGACGGTCAGCCCGCCCCTGGGCCGCCGAGGGTCGTAGACCACGCAGTCCTCGAGAGCCAGGCCCAGCTCGAGTACGGCGGTGTTACGTCCGAGATGCTGGTCGGGGAGGAAGAACACCTTCTCGCCTTGCTCGAAGGCCCACGTCAGCGCGGTCTTGGCGTTCGACGACGTACACACCGCGCCGCCGTTGCGGCCGCAGAAGGCCTTGATGTCGGCGGCGGAGTTCATGTACGTGACGGGGATCGAGACGTCGGCAACGCCCGCATCGCTGAGAGCGTCCCAGGCGTCCTCGACCTGGGCCAGTCGAGCCATGTCCGCCATCGAGCAGCCGGCACCGAGGTCCGGGAGGATCACCTGTTGTTCGGGCGAGGTCAGGATGTCGGCCGACTCGGCCATGAAGTGGACACCACAGAACACGATGTACGGCGCGTCGGGCCGGGCCGCAGCGTCGCGCGCCAGCTTGAAGGAGTCACCGGTCACGTCG
>JANLYC010000600.1:0-6297 GCA_031365435.1 Nocardioidaceae bacterium | reverse complement strand
TGGGCCGGATGGTCCAGCCCAGTCGCTCGAAATCTGACCGGGTGGTGGGCGCATGGACCGAGCGAGGAGTGCCGCGGTACGTGATCCGGAGGCGGTGTCGCGAGCCCACGTGGAGCCCCTTCCGGTAGATCCTCACCAGGTTGCCCGGATGGGTGTATCGCGTCCGGTGTCCATCGAGCCGGACGCGGCTGACCTGCAACGGTGTCCCGAGGTCGAGCTGGATGACATCGGTCGGACGCGTGACGCGAAGGACGATGCGTGCGGTTCCTGACAACGTCCGGGTACGCGGAGCCCAACGCAGGTCGAGCCCGTAGTGGAGCGTGTCCACCCGTGGGTCCCCGTGCGCGGGGTAGTAAGGGTCCTCGACCGGCGTCGAGCGGGCAGCGGAGTACGGTTGCGCCCTCAGCGCGGCCGGGGCTGCGGCGTGCGGAGGTGCGGCCGGTGCCGCGCCTGCACCGAGGGTAAGGGCCATCACGCACGTGATGGTGATGAGCGAACTCTTCTGCACGGTGGTATTCCCCTGGTTGCGTTGGCCGGCTCGCAGTCCGTATGAGGCGGGCTGAGGCTCGGAGCGTAACAAGGGACGCCCGCAGCACTCAGAAGGTTGCTTCAGTTGGACGGATCTGCCTACCGTGAGGGCGGTCCGGGGCCATCCTCGGTGTGAAAACGGCCGATCCAGAAGGGGCCCCCATGTCACGAGTCTTGACGCTGCGGATCCTCGCGGCCTCGCTCACGTCGGTGGCGCTGCTGGCGGCGCCGGGACTGACGGGCGCGGTCTCCGCTGCTTCGCCCCCACCGGCCGCCGCGGACCAGACGCTGACACGCGACAGCAGTGCGCCGGCGGCGCTCGCCACTCTCGCGGCCCGCCACCGCACCAGCATCCGCTTTCTCGACTTCACCCATACGCGCCGTTGGCACGCCCGGGCCCGGATCGCCGGACAGGTGACCGCTGTCGTGTCGGGGCGGCGCGGCGCGGTCAAGAACGTTCACGTCCGCCTGTTCCGCCGGCTGGTGGGCAGCTCGTCGTGGAAGTACGTGGCCCTGACGCGGGCCGGCTCGGGATCATCGCCGACGTTCGTGTTCCGGCCCAAGGCGGTAGGCAACGCTGACTACAAGGTTGCCTTCCGCGGCAACTCCAAGCTGCGCCGCTCGTCGGCGACGACGAGGCTGCTGGTCCACCGCGACATGCGGGCGCGCCTGGAGGACATCTCGGGCAACTTCCACGGGACCGTGCGTCCGCACTGGGCTCACCGGGTGATCTATCTCGAGAAGCGGTCCTGCGCCACCTGCAGCTGGCACCGCGCGCGCTCGACCTATACGGGCGATCGCGGCCACTTCCGCTTCTATGTGCCGGCTCCGCGGAGCGGCCGGTGGTGGTGGCGGGCGAGCGTGCCGCCGAAGACGCGGTTCATCCGCTCCTACACCGGAGTCTTCACCACCCAGCTCGGCTGAGCCGCCGGTTCGGGCGCCGACAGGTCCTCGTGTGCAGAGTTCAGCCTGCGGCCGGAGTCTCCGGCGCGCCGGACATCTCGGGCTCGACCGTGAAGTACGAGATGCGCCCGTCGGTCTCCAGGACCGCCAGGTCGATGTCGGAGATGCGGCGGATCCCCTGCTGGCGGGCGGAGGTGGTCAGGTCGTCGAAGCTGAGCCGCTGTCGCCGCATTGCCGAGGTCTGCAGCTCGCCGCTCTTGACGATGACGACGGGGACGCCGTTGATCCACGGCCTCGCGGCGGTCCATCGCCACGAGAGCCAGGACAGCCCCATGGTGGCCAGGGCGAAGACTCCGACGGCCAGGAAGGCCGAGGTGACTGAGTAGTCCTGTTGCGTCACCGCCTGCTGGACGAGGTCGCCCATGGTGACGTACAGGAGAAGTTCGAAGGTGTTCAGCTCTCCAAGCGTCGACCGACCAGCGATCCGGGTGACAGCCCACAGGAACGCGAAGACGATGACGGCTCGGACCACGATCTCCATGAGGTCTCCTACGGGGCCAGCAGGGTCGAGTAGTGGACAGTGGCTGCCGGCTGGCCGTTGCTCAGGACGGAAACCGTCGCCGTCTTGCCGACCTGGCTCGACGGTTGGACGTAGGCGTCGAAGGACAGCACGAAGGTGTCGCCAGGGGGTGCCGTGAACGTCAGCAGCAGCTGGTCGCCGGTGCGCGTCTCGGACGCCGGCGACGGGTAGAACGCCTGGTGTTCGTAGATGTCGAACTGATCAGCGGACAGCGACAGGGTCAGGTCCTTGGGGAACCCACCCTGGTGTTGCACGCTGAGCTGCCACATCACGTCGAGTCCGGCGCGCGCAACTCTGGGGTAGGTCAGCTCGAGCGTGTAGCCCGACCCTGAAGCGGTCGTGGTCTCGGTGCGTAAACCGAGAAGCGAGGTTGCTCCGGCGAGGACAACGGCCACCAGCGCGAGGAGGCCGACGAGGCTGCCGATCCGTCGAACCCGCTCGCCCCTGGGCGCGTCGAGGCCTGCCAGGGTGCTGTCCTGCATGTGCTGAGATTACCGACGCGGCGCCCATTCCGCCCGCGACGCACACGTCCGGGTCGACGGGTGGGTCAGGCGCCGACCTGCCACGTGTCGGTGCCTGCGATCAGGGCAGCGAGGTCACCGTCCCCGTGCTCCGCACGTGCCGCCGCGACCTGCTCGCGGACCTGGTCGTCGTACGTCGGTCGGGCGACCTGCCTGAAGATGCCGATCGGCACGTGTTCCATGCTGAGCGCGTCGAGCCGTGAGATCTCGAAGGCCCGAGCGGGGTTGGGGTCATGGGCGTCGTGGATCCAGGTCCGGTCGCCGACCGTGACCGGCTCTCCATGCGTCAGTCGCACCAGGCGTGCCTGCGCCTCGTCCTTGTCCTTGAGCATCTCGAACGCCCCGTCGTTGAAGATCGGGCAGTTCTGGTAGATCTCGACGAGAGCGGTGCCGCGGTGCGCAGCAGCAGCCTGGAGCACCTCGGTGAGGTGGGCACGGTCGTTGTCGAGCGAGCGGGCCACGAAGGTCGCCTCGGCGCCGAGAGCCAGCGACACCGGGTTGAACGGGGTGTCGACCGAGCCGAGCGGTGTCGACTTGGTGATCTTGCCGGGCTCGGACGTGGGGGAGTACTGCCCCTTGGTCAGGCCGTAGATCCGGTTGTTGAACAGCAGGATCGTGAGATTGACGTTGCGGCGCATCGCATGGATGAGGTGGTTACCGCCGATCGACAGCGCATCGCCGTCACCAGTGACCACCCACACCGAGAGGTCCGGACGTGAGGTGGCGAGGCCGGTGGCGATCGCCGGCGCGCGTCCGTGGATCGAGTGCATGCCGTAGGTGTCGAGGTAGTACGGGAAGCGGTAAGAGCAGCCGATGCCGGAGACGAAGACGATGTTCTCGCGCTTGAGCCCGAGAGAGGGCAACAACCCCTGCACGGCGGCGAGGATGATGTAGTCGCCACAGCCGGGGCACCAGCGCACCTCCTGGTCGCTCGTGAACTCCTTGCGGGTCATCGGTGTGTCCGATGTCGGGACATCTCGCAGGCCCGGCAGCGGCACGTCAGCGGTCATGATCGGTCAACTCCGTTGCCGTCAGCGGCGTCGATGGTCGAGCTGAGGACGGCCTCGAGCTCGGTCGCGGTGAACGGTAGCCCGCGTACTTGGTTGTAGCCGACCACGTCGACGAGGAACCTGGCCCGGAGGAGCAGCGCGAGCTGGCCGAGGTTCATCTCCGGTACGACGACCCGGTCGTAGCGGCGGAGCACCTCTCCGAGGTTGTGGGGGAACGGGTTGAGATGTCGTAGGTGAGCCTGGGCGATGTGCAGTCCCTGGTTGCGGAGTCGCCGGCAGGCCGCCCCGATGGGTCCGTACGTCGACCCCCACCCCAGCACGAGTACCCGCGCCCGGCCCTCGGGGTCGTCGACCTCGAGAGGTCCGATGCTGTCCGCGATGCGATCGACCTTCGCCTGCCGGGTGCGCACCATGAGGTCGTGGTTGGTGGGGTCGTAGCTGATGTTGCCGTGCCCGTCGGCCTTCTCCAGGCCACCGATGCGATGTTCGAGCCCCGGCGTACCGGGAATCGCCCACGGCCGGGCGAGCGTCTCGGGATCGCGCTGGTAGGGCCAGAACTCGCGGTCCCCGGACTCGGTCTCGTGGTTGGGCGCAGTGGCGAACGCCGGATCGATCAGCGGCAGGGCATCGACATCGGGTAGCTGCCACGGCTCGGACCCGTTGGCCAGGTAGCCGTCGGACAGCAGCATGACCGGCGTCCGGTAGGTCAGCGCGATGCGCGCCGCCTCGAGCGCGGTGTTGAAGCAGTCGCCCGGTGACTGCGGCGCCACAATCGGAAGAGGTGCCTCACCGTTGCGGCCGAACATCGCCTGCAGCAGGTCGGACTGCTCGGTCTTGGTCGGGAGGCCGGTGGACGGACCGCCGCGTTGGACGTCGACGATGACCAGCGGCAGCTCGAGAGACACGGCGAGACCGATGGTCTCGCTCTTGAGCGAGATGCCCGGTCCCGACGTCGTCGTGACGCCGAGCGCACCGCCGTATGACGCTCCGAGCGCCGCGCCGATCCCGGCGATCTCGTCCTCGGCCTGAAACGTCATCACGCCGAACCGCTTGTGCTTGCTGAGCTCGTGCAGGATGTCGGAGGCCGGCGTGATCGGGTATGCGCCGAGGAACAGTGGCAGCCCGGACCGGACCGAGGCCGCGACCAGCCCGTAGCTCAACGCCAGGTTGCCGGAGATGTTGCGGTAGGTCCCCGTACGCATCGGCGCGGGTTTGATCTCGTAGGAGACGGCGAACGACTCGGTGGTCTCACCGAAGTTCCAGCCCGCCTTGAAGGCTGCGATGTTGGCGTCGCGGATGTCGGGCGTCTTGGCGAAGCGCGTCGACAGGAACCTCTCTGTCGTCCCGACCGGGCGGCCGTAGAGCCAGGAGAGCAGCCCGAGCGAGAACATGTTCTTGGCCCGGCCGGCGTCCTTGCGGCTCAGCCCGAAGGCTTTGACCGCCTCGACGGTGAGGGCCGTCAGGTCGATGGCGTGCAGGCTGTACCCCTCGAGCGAACCGTCCTCGAGAGGGTTGGTGCGGTAGCCCGCCTTGGCGAGGTTGCGGTCGGAGAAGTCGTGCGAGTCGACGATGAGGGTCCCGCCCGCGCTCAGGTCTTTGAGGTTGGCGCGCAGCGCTGCCGGGTTCATTGCCACCAGGACGTCAGGGGTGTCACCCGGCGTCAGGATGTCGTGGTCGGCGAAATGCAGCTGGAACGACGAAACTCCTGGCAGCGTGCCGGCCGGTGCGCGGATCTCGGCCGGGAAGTTGGGGAGCGTCGACAGGTCGTTGCCGAACGCGGCCGTCTCCTGGGTGAAGCGGTCGCCGGTGAGTTGCATGCCGTCTCCGGAGTCCCCGGCGAAGCGGATGATCACTCGGTCGAGCTGCTTGACCTGTTTGGCCACTGCATCCTCAATCCCGAACGGTTTGCTGCTGATCTTCCTGCTGTTTCGAGCATACGCCGCTGACTTTCTTGTTTGTGACAGAGTCCGGATGTCGGGGAGGCGATTTCGGCCACGCCTGAACGGACCCACGCCCTAGGGTGCTCGTCATGACTCAGAATCCGTCCTATGCACCTCCGCCGGGCAATCCCGCCGAGGAGCAGTTCTTCGTGCACTCGATGGGCCAGGAGGTGGGGCCGTACGGCTGGAACGACCTGCGCGTGATGGCCGCCGGCCGCCAGTTGCGGGCTGACGCGTCGTTGCGCCGTGCCAGTGGTGGGGGTTGGTTCCAGGCCAAGGATGTTCCCGGCGTCTTCTCCGACAAGGAGTGGCTCGTGGCGCTGTTGCTGTCGGCCTTTCTCGGCACGCTCGGTGTCGACCGGTTCTACCTCGGTTACACCGGCCTCGGTATCGCCAAGCTGCTCACCTGCGGCGGGCTCGGCATCTGGGCCGTCATCGACCTGATCCTGATCGCGATGCGCAGTGTGCCGGACTCCCATGGCCGTCCGCTTCGCTGAGCCGTCATCGCGCTCGGTCGCCGGCTTCTCCCCGACGGCCGGTCCGTCCGTGGGGCTGGTTGCCGGTCTGTCCCTCACCGCCGTCGTGGCCGCCCGCCTGGTGGACCCTCGGCATGTCGAGTCTGGTCCGGTGCTGTGTCCCTTCCGGCTCGCCACCGGCCTGCCCTGCCCAGGCTGCGGGCTGACGCGGTCGTGGGTCGGCCTGCTGCACGGGCAGCTCGGCGAGGCGATGACCGCCAACCCCTTCGGCATCCTCGCGTTGGCGCTCGCGATCGTCCTGGTCGGCACGGTCGCGGGGACCGTCGTACGCCGTCGGGC
>JANLYC010000576.1:0-5123 GCA_031365435.1 Nocardioidaceae bacterium | reverse complement strand
GGCCGCCGAACTGAAAGGTGCGGAGCCCGGTGATCGGATCCAGGCCGAACAGGCACCAGCCATCGTAGGGGAGCAGGGTGTGCACGACCTCGGCGACGGCAGCGCCGAAGTCGGGTCCGATGGCGGGTCGTCCGACCAGATCGAGACACCTGGCCTGCACCTCCCTGACCGTGGCGGTCATCTCTCGATGATGGCATCGCTGCATCCCTTGAACTAGGGATTTTCGATCTCTGTGCTGGTCAGGAGACTGATGGTGGGCCTCGACGTGCGAGGCGTGGACGGAGAGGCACGTCATGAGTTCACACGGTGACGACAGACAGGCCCGGACGCGCCGGGTCGGGAGCGTTGTAGCCGTCGCGATGGCGTTGATTTCATACGCGATCGTCGTCGGCGGCCCCGCTGCCGATGCAAGGCAAGGCGCCGGCAATGAACGATCGAGACAGACAGTTCGCCAGATCGCGGCAGATCACGATGAGGCATCGAGAGGCAGGATCGTCTGGTCCCAGTTCACGGCTCTCGACTTCAGTGGCGCCCGCATTGTCTCGAGCGACCCGAATGGTGGTCACGTTCGCGTCCTGACGCACCCCGGCGACGGGGTGCATGACGTCGACCCGCAGGTGTCCCCGAACGGGCGACTGGTGGCCTTCGAACGTGACGTCCCTGATCCGACGTACGGAGACGTCGCCAACGTCGTCATCGTCGGTGCCAACGGCAGAGGGGAGCACGTCGTGGACCTCGGCTGTGTCGACCCGTGCTTGGGCACCAACCAACCCACCTGGACGCTCGACGGTCGGCACCTCGTCTTTTCGCGCGTCGTGGGCCCGATCGACAGCCACGGGAACGCCGCGTCGGCCGCGTTGTGGCGGACCGACGTGGACGGGGAGCACATCACTCGAGTGACGCCACGTCGACTCGACGGCAGAATGGAGGACTCGTGGGCGCAGTTCGCTCCGGACGGTTACATGGTGGTGCTACGCCTGAGAATCGCCACCGACCAGACAGCCGTCTTCCGGATGACCCCCGACGGCGACGACGCATGTCGCCTCACTCCCTGGCAGCTGAACGCTGACCTCATGGACGTGTCACCTGCCACGACCGGTCCGACGCACAACGTCGTGGTGTTCGAGACGCACGGGCATGGGGGTGCTCCGCCTGGGCAGTCTCAGGCCGTCGCGACCGCTTCTGCCACGTGCCATGGCGACCACGAGATCCGCTACCTGACGTCTCCGACGTCCCCGCCGGTCGAGAACTTCAACCCGGCCTGGTCCCCCGACGGGCGCCAGGTGACCTACGTCAGGTTCAAGTTCGTGGACACCGACCCGATCGTGCACGGTGACATCTGGCGGATGCGTTGGAACGGTGAGGACAAACGGCCGGTGTCTCAGCTCGACCTCTTCGAGTTCCGTCCCAACTGGGGTCCGAGTCCGGACGACGACGACTGACCGGCCGTAGCGGCGACTGACCTGCGACAGTGCCCGGTCAACGAAGGTTGTCGATGGGGACAGGATCGATGTCGTCGGCGGGTTCGAAACCGAGGACGCGTCCGTAGAAGTACAGCTCGGCCTCGAGTGCGCGCCTGATGTTGGTGGCCTGCCGGAAACCGTGCCCTTCACCTTCGAACATCACCAGCGCAACGGGCATGCCCTTGGCACGCAATGCGTCGGCCATGCTGGTGGCCTGGTTCGGCGGGACGGCCTTGTCCTCGGTGCCCTGGAACAGGATCATCGGGCTGCTGAGGTCGTCCAGATGGTGGATCGGAGAACGTTCGACGTAGAGGTCCCGACGCTCGGGGTAGGGCCCGATCAGCGAGTCGAGGTAACGCGATTCGAGCTTGTGGGTCTCCTTGACCAAGGTCTCCAGGTCGCCGATCCCGAAGTGACTGGCCCCGGCGGCGAAGACGGCGGACACCGTCAGCGCGCGCAAGGTGGTGTAACCACCTGCGCTGCCGCCTCGAATGGCAAGCCGGTCGGGGTCGGCTCTCCCCTGCTCGGCCATCGCCGACGCACCCGTCACGCAGTCGTCGACGTCAACCACGCCCCACTGCCCGTCCAGCCGTTCCCGGTAACTGCGTCCGAAGCCGCTGCTGCCGCCGTAGTTGACGTCCAGGATCGCGAATCCCCTGCTTGTCCAGTAGTGGAAGCCGGGCTTGAACGAGGCGGTGCAGAGCGATGTCGGCCCGCCGTGCGACTCGACCAGGAGTGGGGGGCGGTCGTTGTCCGGGGCGCGTACGTCGACCTGGGCCGGCGGGTAGTAGAAGCCGTGGACGATCTTGCCCTCTGAGTTGGTCCAGGTCACGCTCTCCGCCAGGCTGGTCATGCCCGGATCGAGCAAGAGGTCGCTCAACGACGCGAGGGTGTCCACTCGTGGCCGGAGGGCGCCGCCAGCGCTGGCCAGGAGTGTCATGAGGACCACTGCCTTGGACGTCGCGCGCGCCGAGGTCAGGCTCAGGACTCGGCCGTCTGACGTGGTTGCGACACCGTCGATCGCGACGATGTCATGGTCCAGCAGGGCGCAGGTTCCGTCGCTCGGGTCGATGACGACGAGCCGGGCGATACCTGCGTCCCACGCCGAGGCGACGATGCGACCGTCGGGCAAGAAGTCGTAGTCGCGGGCTCCGAGAAACCAGTTCGGCCTGCCGAACTCGAACCCGTCGACCTCGAAGCGTCGAGGGGTCGCGGCAGGGGATTCCGGGCCGACGACGGCGAGACCGGCCCATTCGCCGCTCTCCTCGATGAAGAACAACCGCCCGTCCGGCGCCCAGCGTGGTTGTTGCACCCACGTCGATCCGTCGGTCACGGCCTCGGTGGTCCGGACGAGCCCTGCAGCATCCAGAGCTGCCCGATGGACCGTGCTGGACTCCCACGGCATCCGCGGCAGGTCCCAGCTGATCCAGGCGAGGTGGTCACCGTCGGCGCTGAGGTCGGCTGCCGCCACGAAGTCGCTCCCGCTGGCGATCACCTGACCACCGTCGCCGTTGGAACTGTCGAGGTCGAGGCTGACCAAGGTGTTGACCGGTGCGGAGGGGTCTGTGTGGTCCTCGCGGATCGCGATGACACGGCGACGGCGCAGGTCGATGACGGGCTCGGCGTACCGATGTACACCGGGGGGTGTGATCGGTACCGGGGCGGTGGCAGGCTCACGGACGTCGAGACGGTAGAGGCGCAGGTCGTCGAGGTTGGCGAAGACCAGGATCTTGTCGCGAACTGCGTAGGCGCCGCCACCGTACTCGTGCACGCGTGAGCGGACGTTCCACGGCGCCGGGGTCACGCTTGTGGTGATGCCGTCCGGAGTACGTCGAATGACCTCGCCGCGGCCACCGTCGCTGGCACGGGCCTGCAGCCAGTAGAAATCGTCGCCGTCTACCCGCGGAAGGCTCACGTCGATGCCTGCCGTGGAGATGAGCCGTTCGGCCGTGACCGGGGACGGCCAGGAGCCGTACGGGAGAATCTCAGGCATGCCTATGTCTATCGCACTCCGCCGGCTCAGGAGCTGCAGGACAGGATGCGGGGGTCAGCGCGCCGGGCGGGACAGCGTGCTCGAGATGCGGGGGGCGTCGAACGGCACGAGCGAGTCCCGGGAGTTGGCGATGCTGTCGAGGAGGTGTCGCTGCGACTCGGCACCACGCACCGGACACGACCAGATCCCGTCCACATGCACGAGGCGTATGCCGGGGTGCTCCAGCCACCGCAGCACCAGCTCCGACTCTTCAGGCGTTGCCGCCGGGGCAGGGCCGTGGCCGGGGAGCACCGTGTCGGCACCGGCGCGTAGCTCGTCGGTCCAGGCCCGGGCGCTGACTCCGGAGGGGATGACGCCGGCGGCTGCCAGCCGGCCGTGACGGATCACGTGCACTTCCCACGCTCCTGCCGCGTTGCGACGCGCCCCGACGATCTCGGGGCAACCGGTCAGCGCACGCAGCCGTTGCGACCGGGCCGCGGCACGCAGGAACGTGGTCATCCGGTTGCGGTGGGAGGCGGCCTCTTCGAAGCGCTCGCTCGCGGCCAACAGGTCCATCCGCCGCCGGATGGCCTCGGTGACGGCTTCGGGGGAGGCGTCGAGAGTGCGCCGTAGCGCGTCCACGGTGATCGAGTAGGCGTCCTCGCTCGCCGTACCGTCACACGGGGACAGGCACCGACCCATCTCGGCCAGGGCGCAGGCGTTGCGACTTGGGCGGCGGGGAAGCCTGCCGCTGCACTGCCGGATCGGGAAGCTCTCGTGCAGCGCGGCCATCGCGGCCTCGGCGGCCGAGCGGCTGCGGAACGGGCCGAGGTAGTCGGCGTCGTCGTCGAGCACCTGCTTGACCAGCGACAGGCGCGGCCACGGCTCGACGGTGAGCTTGACCCAGCTGACGCGTTCGGGGAACTTCGACCGGCGGTTGTAGCGCGGCTTGTGCTCGGCGATGAGCCGGAGCTCCCGGACCTCGGCTTCGAGTGCCGTCGCGCAGACGATGCCCTGGACCGAACCGGCCAGACCGACCATCTCTCCCATCCGGGAGCGCGTCTCACTGGCGGTGAAGTAGGTGCGCACGCGTGAGCGCAGGTCCTTGGACGTGCCGACATACAACACCCGATCGCGGCTGTCGCGGAACAGGTAGACGCCGGGTGCATGGGGCAGCCCCTCGGCGAGGTGCCGCTTCTTGCGCTGCGCCGTCGAGACGCGGGACGAGAAGGTGGAGAGCTCCTCGAGCGTATGGACGCCGAGGTTGCCGAGTCGCTCCATCAACCCGTGCAGCACGTCCACGGTGGCCCGCGCATCGGACAACGCGCGGTGGTTGGGAGTCGTCGTGGCGTTGAAGAGGCGCGCCAACGACGAGAGCTTGCAGTTCGGTGCGTCGTCACGCGTGATGACCCGACGGGCGAGCTTTGCGGTGTCGAGCACATCGACGCGGGGCCAGGGCATCCCGACCACGCCGCAGTAGTGCTTGAGGAACCCGATGTCGAAGGGGGCGTTGTGTGCGACCAGGACGCTGCCGCGCGCGAACTCCATGAAGGCGGGCAACGCGCTCTCGATGCGCGGTGCGCCGGCGACCATGGCGTTGGTGATCCCGGTGAGCACCGAGATGAACGGTGGGATCGGATCACTCGGCCGGACCAGGGTCTGGAACTCCCCGAGCACCTCACCGCCAC
>JANLYC010000561.1:0-2099 GCA_031365435.1 Nocardioidaceae bacterium | reverse complement strand
AGTGGTCGCGTGCCGCGGTCTCGGCATACAGCTCGTGGAACGCCGGCAGGTCGCTCGCTGATCCCCGCGTGATCACGACGCCGGCCTTGTCAGCCTTCTTGATGTTGCGCCGCCACTGCTGGTTCATGCCCTTGAGGACGTCGTCCTCCGAACGCCCGGTGAGCGGGATCTGGAAGACGAACTGAGGCTGGCCGGCCGTGAAGCCGCCCTCGGCCGTGAGCGGCGTCCACCCCATTGCGCGGAGCGCGGCACGCACGTCCGCGCCGGTCGCGTTGTGGTCATCAGCGGGTACGTCGCCCAAGGTGGCGTGGGTGTTGTCAGCGATGGCCCTCTTGACGGTCTCGGCCAGCCAGCTGCGCACCGCGACAGGTGGGCCCATCCGGATCCCGAAGGCCCCGGCCGCCTTCAGGTGCGTCACCATGGGCTCCAGCCAACGTGTCAGGTCCGGAGCTGCCCAGTCGATGACCGGTCCTTCGGGCAGATAGGCCAGGTACTTCCGCACCTTCGGAAGCTGCCGGTACAACACCAGCCCCACTCCGACAAGCGTGTCGCCCTCGAACCAGCCGATGGACTCGCGCTTCCACTCGCTCTTGACCTCACCCCAGGCAGGCGTCTGGAGGAAGCTGGCGCGGGGCTGGGCGCGCACGAAGCCGAGGTGATCGGCGGCGCTGATCGTGCGGACGTCGATCGGGCTCACGCCGGGCAACGCTACCGGACCGGGTGCGGCGGCCCGAGGGCCCGTGGCAGCCAGCGGCACTGGGCCTGGAGCGCCTTCAGTCGACGGTGTCGCGCAGCCAGGCGATGTCGGCGCTCTGCCCCTCGACGCCCCCCGGCGTTTCACAGACCACGGGCGCGGCAGCTTCGCGCACCACCGCGGCGAGGTCGTCGCCGGCGATGTGTCCGGAGCCGAAGTTGGTATGCCGGTCAGCCCCCGAGTCGAAGTCGTCACGTGAGTCGTTGGCATGCACCAGGTCGATGCGTCCGGTGATGGCGCGGACCCTTTCGACCACGGTCGCAAGCTCCTCGCCGCCCGCGTGGGCATGGCAGGTGTCGAGGCAGAAGCCGACCGTGTCACCGCCCTTGGCGTGCGTCAGGGCATCCCAGAGCCGGGCGATCCGCTCGAGCCGACGAGCCATCGCGTTGTCACCGCCGGCGGTGTTCTCGATCAGCAGCGGGACACGCATCTCGAGCCCGTCGATGCACTTGCGCCAGTTGTCGAACCCGGCGTCGGGGTCGTCGGTGGCGAGCACGTGGCCGCCGTGCACGATGACGCCCTTCGCGCCGATCTCGGCCGCGGCATGCAGATGTTGCTGCAGGAGCTTGCGGCCAGGGATCCGGATGCGGTTGTTGGTCGAGGCGACGTTGATCGGGTAGGGCGCATGGACGTAGAGGTCGATGCCGGCCGCCTCGGCATCGGCTTTGAGCCCGGCGGCGCCACCGGCATACGAGACGACAGGACCCTTGTAGCTCTGCGGGTCGCCGAGGAAGAACTGCGAGAGCGTGGCCTTGCGGTCGATCGCCTCGGCGATCGGGTCGGTCTGGTCGACGTGTCCACCGATGTGCAACGTGCTCATGATCCCCACTCTAGGCGCGGTCGCCGACACGGGCGATGTCCCGCGGGACGATCGAGAGGAGCTCCGACAGACATGGACAGCGGGGACGTTCGCCCCTCGTCCTGCGTGTCACACCAGGGGGAGATCAGGGAAAAACCCGATCGCTGGCGGACTTCGAAACCCGGTAGCGTGGGACCGGTCAGGCGTCGGTGGACGTGTCGTCGTCGACCGGATCGGCGCTACCGGCACATGGCGGCCGACCAGCACCTCAGAGGGGACCAGATCACCATGTCAGACGTCAACGACGGGGTTGTCAGCAGCTCGGAGCGCGAGTCCCACCCGGTTTCGTCCATCGCCACGGGCGTTGCCGCACGGGCGGTCGAGCTGCGCAAGGTCTACGGCGAGGGCGATGCCACGGTCGCCGCGCTCGACGGCGTCACGGTCGACTTCTACACCGGCGAGTACACAGCGGTCATGGGCCCGTCCGGGTCCGGCAAGTCGACGCTGATGCACTGCATGGCGGCGCTCGACTCGACGACGTCGGGG
>JANLYC010000539.1:0-3004 GCA_031365435.1 Nocardioidaceae bacterium | reverse complement strand
GGCCGCCGACCCGCTGATGACGTGCAGGCCCTGGGAGAAGCGGTACAGCGACACGGGGCGCGTGGGCAAGGTGAACCAACCGACCGGGTTCTGCTATACGTGCGAGTAGAGGCCGGTGAGGAAGGCGACGCCGAAACAGATGCCGAGCCAGAGCCCGACCCGGGCGGTGACAGCCGGGCTCCGCAGTCTCGACGAGAACGACTCCGGGGTCGGTGCCGCGGCGACGAGCTTCTCGAGGGTGGACGTCTTGGTCGGGGCCATCAGAGCGCCGGCTTCTGGAGGGCGGCGAACCAGCGACCGTCGTGCTCCACGACCTCGAGAACGCGCAAGGACGCGTCCTCCGCGAGTTGCTCGATCCGGTCCGCCGGCACGATCGCCCACGGGAACGGCTCGGACCGTCGGCCGGAGACCTCCAGCCCGATGTGGTGCACGCTCACCTGTCCACCGGGGCACGACAGGTCGACGACGACCCGACCGCCGTCGACGATGAGCTCCTTGACACGTCGGAGCAGCCGGCGGGGATCACCGCCGATCCCGATGTTGCCGTCCGCGAGCAGCGCTGTCTCCCAGCGGCCCTCAGCGGGCAGTGGCGAGAAGACGTCACGCTCCATGGCGAGCCCCCCGCGATGGCGGGTCTGCCGCACCGCCTCCGGTACCACGTCGATCCCGAGTGCGCGCACGCCGAGACAGAGCAGCGCGTGGGTCATGCGACCGGGTCCGCAGCCGATGTCGACGGTCGTCCCCCGGCAACGGGCGAGCACCTGGTGGTCGCCGGCGTCGGCGTCTGCTCGCCACCGCCAGGCGGGCAGGAACTCTGTGTCCTGGCCGAGTCCGAAGATCCGGCAGTGCTCACCGCGCAAGGCTGCTGCGAACGCGCTCCCCGGCGTCAGCGCGCGGGTGCGCTCGTCGACCTGCGCTTCGACGATGTCCGCCTGAGCGATGTCCGTGGCCGTCGTCACCGTGCCACCTCTCGTTCGACTGCTGTCTGCCGGTCGGCGTGGAGCTGCCTAAAGAGCCGGCTGAACGACAGGGCCGGGAACTGGCCTGAGACCGCCTGCGCATCCCCGAGCGTGTCGATGTCCCGGAGCTCGTGCACGAGCGTGACGGTCGCGCCGCTGCGGCGCAGCGCCTGCGCCGTCAGGCTTGCGGTGTCGGCACGTGACATGGGGACGTCGACGAGGGCGTCCGCGAGACCCGGCCGGCCGGTGGCAAGACCCCACCAGCCGCCATCGGTGGCGGGACCGAGTGCGCAGCTTGCGCTCTCGCCGTCGGCCACGCGCGCCAGCGACATGACGTCGTCACCGCGGACCTGTGGGGTGTCGGTCCCGATCTGCACCACGACGTGGTCTCCCCACAGTGCCGCCGCGTCCCGGTGGGCGTTGACCAGTCGCTCGGCAAAGCCGTCGCCTCGCTGGTCGACCCGTTGCCACCTGTCGAGGCGGGCGGAGATCACATCGCCGCACGCCGCGGTCGCGAGGTCTCCGGTGAGCGCCACGAGCCGGTCTCCCGCACCCGTCATGGCCTCGATCGCGTCGAGCGTGTCGAGCAGTGCCGCGGCCGCGAGGTCGGCGGCGGCGGTCTCCCCCAGGGTGACGGCCAGCCTCGTCTTCGCGAGTCCCGGCACAGGCGCCTTCGCCATGACGAGGACATGAACGGCCTGTGGTGCGTCCGGGCGGCTCATGGCAGCATCCGGGCGAAGTCCCGCGCCGTGCGCAAGGTTCCCTTGACTGTGCCAGAGACCTTCGACGACGTACCCGCCGCACGCGGCCGGTAGGTGATGTCGTGCTCGGTCAGCACCCAGCCTGCGGCCTGCGCCTTGACGAGCAGCTCGACCGGGTAGCCGAAGCGCCGGTCCTCGAGGCCGAGGTCGAGGAGGTCGACGGTGCGGCAGACCCGCATCGGCGCGATGTCCCGCACGGCGAGTCCGGTACGTCGACGCAGCCAGGCCAGCACCAGGGCGTTGCCCCAGCGTGCGTGCCAGGGGTGGGCGCCGGAGGTGACCGGCCGGCGGCGACCGACCGCCATCGTGGCGCGGCCCGCCTCGACATCGCCGAGGAGCGGCAGCAGATCCGCCGGGTCCATCGAACCGTCACCGTCCATGACGGCGACGAACTCTGCCGTGGCCGCCTCGATCCCCCTGTGCACGGCGGCTCCGTAACCGGCGCGTTCCTCGTGAACGACGCGTGCCCCGAGCCGGCGGGCCACGTCGGCGGTGCCGTCCCGCGACCCGTTGTCGACGACGATCACGGCGAACGTGTCGGGCACCGCGGAGATGACCGCTGGGAGTGCCGCGGCCTCGTCACGGCACGGCAGCACCAGATCGCATCGCGCGGACATGGCTCCACCGTAGGGAACAAGCACCGCAAACACCCAGCCGAGACGGCTCCCCCGGGCTTACGGAACTGTGACGACAGCCCGCCGCCGCCGACCGACTCGCCCGGTTCCAGTCGATACGGCTGCCGTGGCGGTCAGAGACCGAGGTGATCCTTGAGCACGGCATACCCCACGAACGCCACGACATCGAGCAGCGTGTGGGCGATGACCAGGGGCAGGATCCGACTCCTGCGCTGGAAGTAACCGGCGAACACCAGGCCCATCACCGCGTTGCCCACGAACGCCCCGAACCCCTGGTAGAGGTGGTAGCTGCCCCGGAGCACCGCGCTCGCCGTCAGCACCCAGGCGGGTGTCCAGCCGAGCTGCCGCAGCCGAGTCATGAGGTAGCCGACGACCACGACCTCCTCGAGCAGCGCGTTCTGGACAGCGGCCAGCACCAGCACGGGCAGCGTCCACCAGTGCTCGTTGATCGCGGTCGGGACGACGGTGGCGTTGAGGTTGACCGCCTTGGCCAGGTAGTACAGCCCCAGCCCCGGTATGCCGATCGCAGCAGCCAACCCGGCGCCCCAGGCGAGGTCGTGGACGACCTGCGCACGGTTGCGCAGGTCGATGCCCAACCGGCTTGCGGCCGAACGGCCGCCTTCGCTGAGCAGGTAGACCACCAGGGCAA
>JANLYC010000532.1:0-2767 GCA_031365435.1 Nocardioidaceae bacterium | reverse complement strand
GCCCGACTCCGTGATGCGCTGGGAATGCCGGTACCACCAGGAGTTCCCGACGCCTTCACCGAGCCCGTTCCCGATCCGCTCGGCGACCTGGTGGCCCGTTTCGCCCGCACACACGGTCCGTTCACCACCGCCGACGTCGCGACCCGCTTCGGTCTGGGCCAGGCGGTCGCGCACGACGCGCTGAAACGGCTCACCGCTGCCGGCCGCGTGGCCGAAGGCGAGTTCCGGCCAGGTGGTCACGGCAGCGAGTGGTGCGACGCCGAGGTGCTGCGCCGGCTACGCCGTCGTTCGCTCGCAGCAGCTCGTCGTGAGGTCGAGCCGGTCGAGCCGGCCGTGCTCGGACGGTTCCTCCCGGTCTGGCAGGGGGTAGGCAGCAGGTTACGTGGCCCTGACGCTGTGCTCGCGGTCGTGGAGCAGCTGGCCGGGTGCGCCGTGCCGGCCTCCGCGCTCGAGCCCTTCATCCTCGGTAGCCGCCTCGTCGACTACCAGCCCGCCATGCTCGACGAGCTCACGTCCGCGGGCGAGGTGGTCTGGGCCGGTGCGGGCGCGTTGCCGGGCAGCGACGGCTGGATCACTTTGCACCTGGCCGACACCGCTCAGCTCACGCTCCCCGACATCTCCGACGTCGACCTCACGCAACGGCACGAGCAGATCCTCGAGGTGCTGTCTGCAGGCGGTGGATACTTCTTCCGCCAGCTCTCGGACGCCATCGGCTCCACCGACGACGGTGCACTGGTCACGGCCCTGTGGGACCTGGCCTGGGCCGGTCACCTGACCAACGACACCATCGCGCCGCTGCGTGCCCTCAGCAGCGGCCGCGGCGCGCACCGGCCACGCCGTTCGACCCCGCGTGGCCGGATCGGTGGTCGGAGCGGCATCAGCCGGGCAGCGCTCGGACGTCCGGCCATGCCCACGCGCACCGGACCACCCAGCGTCGCGGGGCGTTGGTCCATGACCCCCGAGCGTGAGACCGATCCGACCCGTCGCGCGCATGCCACCGCCGAGGCGCTGCTCGAACGGCACGGTGTCGTCACGCGCGGCGCGGTCGTGAGCGAGCGCACTCCTGGTGGGTTCGCCGCCGTCTACAAGGTGCTCGCGGCGTTCGAGCAGTCCGGGCGGTGTCGTCGCGGTTATTTCGTGGCAGGTCTCGGGGCGGCACAGTTCGGCATCACCGGCGCCGTCGACCGACTGCGTGCCATGACCACTGACGCAGCCGGCAGCGACCCGCCCATCAGGTCGGCACTCGTGCTCGCCGCCACCGATCCTGCCAACCCTTTCGGTGCCGCGCTGTCCTGGCCCGATCGCTCCGACGACACGGCGACCAGTGGGCACCGACCCGGTCGCAAGGCCGGCGCGATCGTGGTCCTCGTCGACGGCACGCTGGCGCTGTACGTCGAACGAGGCGGCCGCACGCTGCTGACGTTCACCACGGACCCCTTGCGCATCCAACCGGCGGTCGATGCGCTGGCGTTGGCGGTGCGCGACGGCGCGTTGGGGAAGCTCACGGTCGAGCGGGCCGACGGCGAGCACATCCTCGGCTCACCGTTGTCGGCCGCCCTCGAGGCCGCAGGCTTCCACGCGACGCCGCGTGGACTTCGACTGCGCGCGTGAGACTGCGATATCAGGGGTGTCAGAATGTCAGGACGCGATGCCGAGCGAGCGGCGCAGGAAGTCGAGCTCGAGCAGCAGCAGGTTCTCAGCGACCACCTCGTCGTTGGCCATGTGGGTCATCCCCGACAACGGGAGCACCTGGTGTGGACGACCGGCGGCGAGCAAGGCGCTCGAGAGTCGCAGCGTGTGAGCGATGACCACGTTGTCATCCGCGAGGCCGTGCACGAGCAGGAGCGGTCGGGAGAGGCCGGCTGCCAGCGGCAGCAGACTGTTGGCGTCATACACCGAGGCGTTCTCGTCCGGGTGGCCGAGATACCGCTCGGTGTAGCAGGTGTCGTAGAGCCGCAGGTCCGTGGTCGGCGCACCAGCCACCGCGGCACCGAAGACGTCCGGGTGCCGCAGGACGCCCAGTGCGCTGACATAGCCGCCGAAAGACCAGCCTCGGATTCCGACCTTGCTCGTGTCGATGTCGTCCGGGAACTGCTCGACGAGGGCGGCGAGCACCTCGACCTGGTCGTCGATCGTGCCCACGAAGTCGTTCCTCGCCAGCTTGTCCCACGCCGGACCGCGGCCGGCCATCCCCCGTCCGTCGGCCACGATGACGACGAAGCCCTGGTCAGCGAACCACTGCTGCTGCAGCGCCGAGCGGGCCGAGCGCACGACCGTCTGCACCTGAGGTCCTCCGTAGGGGTCCATGAGCACGGGCAGCCGTCGCGAGCCCTTGACGTGGCCGGTCGGCCACAGCACCAGCGCAGGGTACGACCGCGAACCGACCTCGAGGAGGACGGGCTCGACGGTGAGCGGAACCGGCTCAGCGACCGACGTGAGGGTCCCGACCGAGAGCCCGCCGGCCACGACGGTCGTGACGATCGAGGTATCGCGCAGGATCTGTTGGGACACGACGATGGTGTCGCCGCCGGCAGCCGCCGTCGCTACACCGTCCTCGTCGCTCAGCTGCTCGACGGACCCGTCGAAGCCCAGCCTGGCCACCACGATCGACCCGACCCGCGACGACGGCGACATCAGCGCGAGGACACTCGCATCCTCCATCGAGACCACCTGCCGCACCTGCAGCCCGACGGGAGTGAGGGCCTCCCCGTCGAGGGCCAGGTGACGTGTATCCCCGAGATCGAGCCCGTGCAGAAGCGCGCCCGAC
>JANLYC010000517.1:0-8119 GCA_031365435.1 Nocardioidaceae bacterium | reverse complement strand
GATCGTGCGGGGGTGGTCGGTGGTCAGGCGCCAGGCGTCGTCCATGAAGCGGCCTGCGGTGATCACCGAGACCCGCTTGGCCATCGCGACCTCGGCCACCATGGCGCGGTACTGGACCTGGTCGGCCAGGAACCCGTGCGTCTGGTCGAAGTTGATCCGATCTGCCACGAACGCTGCGGTCTCCTCCAGCTGTGCCGCCTGCAGTGCCCCGACCTGCCGTTCGAGATCGGCGATGCGATCCAACCGCTCACCCATCGCGTCCTGGTGAGCCCGCCAGACGTCGGGATCCACGATCGACTCACCCTGCCGGCGTGTGACCGGAGGATGGATCCGAGGCGTATCGCTCATGTGTTCGAATATAAACCGAACCGCCGACAAGCCGCACGCGGCGAGAAGTGGGACACCGAGTCAGAGTTCTCCGCCGCCTGTCGGGGGATCAGGAAGAGAACTCGGCGAGCGCCTTGCGGGCCTCGTCGAGCCAGGACTGGCGGGCCTCGATGTCAGCCTTCGCCTGCGCAGCCGCCTTGTCCTTGCCCGCTGCCTGGGCTTTCTCGAGCTTGGTCTGCAGCGAGGCGATCACCGTCTCGAGCTGAGCCACCGTGTCGGAGGCACGGGCATATGCCTCCGGGTTGCTTCGGCGCCACTGGTCGTCCTCTGCACCGCGCACCGCTTGCTCGACCTTCTTGAAGCGGCTCTCGAGATCCTTCATGTCCTGCCGCGGCACTTTTCCTGCGGCATCCCACTTCTCGGCGAGCTCGCGGAACTGTTCGCGTGCCCCCTTGTGGTTCTGGATCGGAAGCAGGGCCTCAGCCTGGACGAGCAGGGCACGCTTGACCTCGGCATTGGTGGCGTACTCCTGGTCGAGGGCCGTGTTGGCCGCGTCGCGAGCACCGAAGAACGTGTCCTGGGCGCCGCGGAACCGCTTCCAGAGCGCGTCGTCGACCTCCTTCTGCGCGGGGCCTGCGGCCTTCCACTGCGTCATCAGGTCGCGGTAGGCGCGTGCTGTCGCCGCCCAGTCGGTCGACTCGGCCAACGACTCCGCCTCGACGACGAGCTTCTCCTTGATCACGCGCGCCCCGTCGCGACGTTCGTTGAGCTCGGCGAAGTGCTGCTTGCGCCGGCGCGTGTACGTCGTACGGGCCGACGAGAACCGGTGCCAGAGCTCGTCGTCGCTCGGCTTGTCGATGCGGGGCAGCGCCTTCCAGGCCGCCAACAGGTCGCGCAGCCGGTTGGCACCGTTGCGCCAGTCGCTCCCGACAGCCAGTCGCTCCGCCTCCTCGGCAATCCGTTGCTTCTCGCCCTTGGCCTCGTCTGCCTTGGCGGCACGTTCGGCTCGACGGGCTTCGCGGCGGACCGCGATGACGGGACCCAGCGCGTCGAGACGTGCTACGAGACTGGCCAGGTCGCCCACCGCTTGGGCGTCGACCACGAGCGCCCGCACCTTCTTGACCGCGGTGCTGGCATCTTCGGGCGTCAGCGATCCGGCCGCGATGCGTTGCTCGAGCAGGTCGACCTCGACGACGAGACCGTCGTAGCGGACCCGGTAGAACGCGAGCGCGGCCTCCGGGTCGCCGTCCGGCCACTGACCCACCACGCGCTCGCCGTCGGGCGTCCGGACGTAGACGGTCCCATCGTCGTCGACCCGGCCGAAGTCAGTGGGCTCTGGCGCCTCGGTCATCAGTTTCCCCCGGTCGTGGATGGCTTCTTCTTCGTCGCCTTGCTGTGCGTCGGCGTCGGTGTGGTCGCCTTCGTCGTGGTCTGGCTGCCGGTGTTGGTGGGCGGCGTCAGCAGCTGGGTGCTGAAGCTGTCGGTGGGCACCGCCGGTGACTGCGGTGACCGCGCCTTCTCGTCGGAGATGATGTTCTTGACCAACCAGGCGAGCAGCACGATGACCACGACCGCGACGACCGCACCGACGACCACCGCGACCTTGCGCTGGCGACTGGCCATCCGCATGCGCCGGTACTGCTGACGCTGCCACTTTGCACGCGCCAGCTGACGCTGGCGCTGCTTGCTCTTAACCACACGTACCTCCGCGACCCGGACGACCGGTGGACCAGTCTAAGAGGACGGGTTCAGCGGCCGTGCACGCCGTGCCGATCGTGACCATTGTGTTGCTGCCGCCCGGGGAGTGGGCACCGGCGACGTGTTCTCGCTCGATAGGCTGCCTGGGCTCGCCAACGGTGGGAGCCAGCCCAAGCCAGCAGAAACCAGCGGGAACCAGAGGGAGAAGGTGTGTCCGTGCTCATTGCCGGATTCCCCGCAGGGCCGTGGGGGACGAACTGCTACGTCGTCGCCCACGGCCCTGGTGAGGAGTGTGTGGTCATCGACCCCGGCTACGAGGCTGCCTCGGGGGTCGCCGACGTGGTGCGCGAGCACGGTCTCCGACCGGCAGCAGTCCTCATGACGCATGGGCACATCGATCACATCTGGTCAGTCACGCCAGTTTCGGGGGCGTACGACGCCACGGCCTACATCCATCCGGCCGACCGCCACCTGCTGACTGACCCCGGTGCGGGTATCGCTCCTGAGACGGCGGCGATGCTCGCCGGGATGCTCGGCGGAGAGCACACGTTCGCCGAGCCCGACGACCTGCGCGAGCTGGCCGACGCGACCAGCCTCACCCTGGCCGGCATCGAGTTCGCCATCGACCACACCCCCGGGCACACGGCCGGCTCGGTCACCTTCCGGGCGCCCTACGTAGGGCCCGAGGACGTGCCCGCGGTGATGTTCTCAGGCGACCTGCTGTTCGCGGGGTCGATCGGACGCACCGACCTGCCAGGTGGCGACCACAGCACGATGCTGCGCAGCCTGGCCACCAAGGTGCTGCCGCTCGACGATGCGATCGTCGTCCTGCCCGGTCACGGCGCGCAGACGTCGATCGGGCGCGAACGCGTCAGCAACCCGTACCTGCTGGACCTGCAACCGGCTACCCGTCCGACAGGCACGCCCTCATGAGCCGCCCCGCTGCCCTGAGCGGGTTCCCCGAGTTTCTCCCCAGCCAACGGGCCGCGGAGCTCATCATCATCGACACCCTGCGTGAGACGTTCGAGCTGCACGGATTCGGGTCGCTCGAGACGCGCTTCGTCGAGCCCCTCGACCAGCTCCTGCGCAAGGGTGAGACGTCGAACGAGGTCTACGTCCTTCGTCGTCTGCATGCAGACGGGGATGACGACGGCCCGGGGCTGGGGCTGCACTTCGACCTGACCGTGCCGTTGGCCCGTTACGTGGTGGAGCACCAGGGCCAACTCGCGTTTCCCTTCCGGCGCTATCAGATCCAACGGTGCTGGCGTGGTGAACGGCCGCAGGAGGGGCGCTACCGCGAGTTCACCCAGGCCGACATCGACATCATCGGGCGTGACACCCTCGGTTTCGACGCCGACATCGAGGTGCTCGAAGTGATGGCCGAGGCGTTGAGTCGGCTGCCGGTGCCGGCCCTGACCCTGCACGTCAACAACCGCAAGCTCATCCAGGGTTTCTACCTCGGGCTCGGCATCGGCGAGGGGGCCCCGGTGACCGACGTCATCCGCGCGCTGGACAAGCTCGACAAGATCGGCGCCGACGGCGTGCGCCGGCTCCTGCAGGACCAGGGGCTGCGAACGGACCAGGTCGAGCAGTGCCTGGCTCTCGCGTCGATCAAGGGCACGCATGCGGGCTTCGCCGACGACGTCCGGGCGCTCGGTGTCGAGCACCCGCTTCTCGACGAGGGCTTGTCCGACCTCGTTCGGGCGGTGGAATCCACCTCCCACACCCGCTCGGACCAGTTCAGTGTCGTGGCCGACCTACAGATCGCGCGCGGGCTCGACTACTACACGGGCACCGTCTTCGAGGGCCGGATGGAGATCTTGGGTTCACTGTCGATCTGTGCCGGTGGACGCTACGACGCCCTCGCGTCGGACGGTCGCTCGACCTACCCGGGTGTCGGGATCTCGCTGGGCATCACCCGGCTCGTTGCTCCGCTCGTGGCGCGCGGACTCCTCGACACCGACCGTGCGGTTCCCTCCGTGGTTCTGGTGGCCCTGCCCGACGAAGGGGAGCGGGACCGGGTCAGGGCCGTCGCGCGCCAGTTGCGAAGCCGCGGCATCGCGTCCGAGATCGCACCGATGCCGGCGAAGTACGGCAAGCAGATCCGGCACGCCGACCGGCGTGGCATTCCGTTCGTGTGGTTCCCGTCCGACGCGGACAGCGGCGAGAGCGACCAGGTGCGGGACATCCGGTCCGGGGATCAGCAGCCGGCCGACGCCACCAGCTGGACGCCACCCGCCGAGGACCTCAGACCGCGCATCATCAACCCCGCGATCAACCCCGCGATCAACCCCGCGCGACGCGGACAAGGAGAGACCTCGTGATCCGCACCCACGACGCAGGCAGCCTGCGCGCCGACCATGTCGGACAGACCGTGACGCTGGCGGGCTGGGTAGCCCGCCGGCGCGACCATGGCGGCGTCGCTTTCATCGACCTCCGGGACGGCAGCGGGGTAGCGCAGGTCGTCATCCGTGACGAGGATGCGGCCCGGCCACTGCGCAACGAGTTCTGCCTCGCCGTCACCGGACAGGTCGCCGCGCGGCCGGAGGGCAACGCCAACCCTGGCTTGCCGACCGGCGAGATCGAGGTGGTCGTGCACGAGGTCGTCGTGCTGAGCGAGGCGGCGGCCCTGCCCTTCCCGGTCGAGGAGCACCACACCACCCCGGTCAACGAAGAGGTGCGCCTCAAGTACCGCTACCTCGACCTCCGAAGGCACGACATGGCCGCCAACATCAGGCTGCGGGCGGCCGTCACGAAGATCATCCGCGAGGTCATGGCCGAGCACGACTTCCTCGACATCGAGACGCCGTACCTCACCCGATCCACGCCGGAAGGTGCCCGCGACTTCCTGGTCCCGGTGCGGCTGCAGCCGGGCGCTTGGTACGCCCTGCCGCAGTCACCGCAGCTCTTCAAGCAGCTGTTGATGGTCGCGGGGAT
Source organism: Nocardioidaceae bacterium (assembly GCA_031365435.1). GTDB lineage: Bacteria > Actinomycetota > Actinomycetes > Propionibacteriales > Nocardioidaceae > JANLYC01. The sequence goes on along the minus strand of JANLYC010000517.1, from coordinate 3,157 downwards.
GGAGCGCTACTTCCAGATAGCCCGGTGCTTCCGCGACGAGGACTTCCGGGCCGACCGTCAGCCGGAGTTCACCCAGCTCGACGTCGAGATGAGCTTCTGTGAGCCGGAGGACATCCAGTCTCTCATCGAGGAGCTGATGGTCCGGCTCTGGCGCGAGATCCACGGACACGAGGTGCAGCTTCCGATCCCGCGCATGGCGTACGACGAAGCCATGCGTCGGTTCGGCATCGACCGCCCCGACCTCAGGTTCGGGTGCGAGCTCGTCGACTTCACGGAGTACTTCGCCCAGACCCCCTTCCGCGTATTCCAGCCGTCGACCGACGACCACTACGTGGGAGCGGTGGTCATGCCCGGCGGCGGCTCGCAGGCGCGCAAGGAGCTCGATGCGTGGCAGGAGTGGGCTCGTTCACGTGGTGCCAAGGGACTCGCCTACGTGCTCGTCCACGACGACGGGGAGCTCGGCGGGCCGGTCGCCAAGAACCTGTCGGAGACCGAACGGCAGGGGCTTGCCCGGCATGCGGGCGCCGAGCCGGGGGACTGTGTCTTCTTCGCCGCCGGAAGGCGCTCCGACGCGCTGGGCCTGCTCGCGGCCGCGCGGCTCGAGGTAGGGGAGCGTTGCGGCCTGATCGACCACGATGCCTGGAGGTTCGTCTGGGTCGTCGATGCGCCGATGTTCGAGCGCATCGAGGTCGACGGGGGCGGCACCGGCTGGACGGCGATCCACCACCCGTTCACGGCGCCGGTCGAGAGGGACGCGGCCGACTTCGAGAAGCGGCCCGGTGAGGCGCTCTCCCGGGCCTACGACATCGTGCTGAACGGTTCGGAGATCGGCGGCGGCTCGATCCGTATCCATCGCTCCGAGATGCAGCAACGGGTGTTCGATGTGATCGGCCTGTCGCACGAGGAGGCGGCCAGCCAGTTCGGGTTCCTGCTCGACGCGTTCGCGTACGGTCCTCCTCCCCACGGTGGCATCGCCCTCGGCATCGACCGGCTCGTAGCCCTGCTGGCCGGCGCTGAGAGCATCCGCGACGTCATCGCGTTCCCGAAGACCGCATCGGGTGGCGACCCGCTGACGGGTGCACCCAGCCCGATCACGGCTGCTCAGCGCAAGGAGGCCGGCGTCGACGCTGCTCCCATACCGCGAGGAGACACGGCGGATGCCGTGGACAAAGCGGGCTGATCGGTCATGACGGGTGAACGGCTTGTTCCCAAACCGTTACCTCATGGGGCCTGTAAGGAAACAGGGCGTGGATTAGAGTCCTCTCGGCTGCATACGCTGCTGCCCCGGCGAGACCTGCCGCCGAGCAACACCTGAGAGGGCAAGGAAAGGCCGCTATGACCGTTGTCGGCATCGAGACCCTCGGCCCCGGAGACGAAGAAGTCAAGCCACCGACCGACCCGTCGGGCAAGAAGATCACCGGCCGCTCTCCGACCCGCATTGCGCTCGAGCGGCTGCGCAAGGACAAGCTCGCAGTGATCTCCGGCTCGATCGTGATGGTGCTGGTGCTCGCCGCCATCTTCGCTCCGCTGATCTGCAAGGCCTTCGGCATCGATGGCCCGTACGCCACCAACGGCGCGGCAGACCTGGATTACACTCTCTATCCGGCCATCGGACCCCCGTTCCACGGGTTCACCTGGTCGCACCCGCTCGGCCTCACTCCCAACACTGCCTACGACAACCTGGCCCGGCTCGTCTACGGGCTGCGCGTCTCGCTGGGCATCGCATTGGGCGCCACCTTCTTCAGCACCCTCATCGGCATCGTGATGGGGCTCATGGCCGGGTTTGCGCACGGCTGGCTCGACCGGATCATCTCTTTCGTCATCGACCTGTTCCTGTCCTTCCCCTTCATCCTGGGCGCGTTGGCGCTCGCGCCGATCATCACGTCGAAGTTCGCGACCCAGCAGGACAAGCTCAAGTGGGTGCAGTTCTTCGCGCTGATGTCGGTCCTGGTGATCTTCGGTTGGATGTACCTCGCTCGGCTCATTCGCGGCCAGGTGCTCTCGCTGCGGGAGCGTGAGTTCGTCCAGTCGGCCCAGGTGCTCGGGGCGCCGACGCGCCGGATACTGTTCAAGGAGCTGCTGCCGAACCTCATCGCGCCGATCGTCGTCTCGATCTCGTTGACGCTGCCGGGTTACGTCGCCGCCGAGGCGGGTCTGTCCTTCCTCGGGATCGGCATCACCGGATTCCCGTCTCTCGGCCAGACGATCCTGCGGGCGTCGCAGTACTACGACACCTATCCGCTGTACCTGTACGCACCGGTGCTCGCCGTGACGTTCCTCGTGGTGGCGCTGAACCTGTTGGGCGACTCAGTTCGAGATGCGTTCGACCCCAAGACTCGTCGCTGACCGTTCGCCGGTCGCGAGAGAAGCACAACCAACCAACGAAAGGGTGGGTAGGACATGCGGTTGAAGAAACCGATCATTGCCGTCTCTGCCCTGGGACTGATGGTTCTGGCTGCCTGTGGCGGCTCGAACAACGGTCCTGGGGCAGGGGACAACACGTTCCAGACAGGAGGCAACGCCGGCTCGGGAACCGACCCGAACCGCAGCGAAGGTCCTGCTCCGGAGATCGCCGGTGCGAAGACGGGTGGCACCGTCAAGGTCATCAGCGTCGCTGGTCTGAACTCGATGGACCCGACGGAGGCCTACTACGTCAACACCGCGTCGATCCTGTCCGGCCTCGTCACTCGTTCGTTGACGCAGTACGTCTACCAGGACGGTCAGATGATCCTCATCCCCGACCTGGCAACCGATCTGGGTACTCCCAACGCCGACTTCACCGAGTGGACGTTCACGATCCGTGACGGTGTGAAGTACGAGAACGGAACCCCGGTCACGGCCAAGGACATCGCGTTCGGCATCAAGCGGTCCTTCGACCGGGCGACCTTCCCTGAGGGCGCTGCCTACAGCAACGACTACTTCAAGGACGGCGACAAGTACCAGGGTCCCTACTCGTCCAGCAGCAACTACAACGGCGTCAAGGTCACCGGCAACAAGCTGACCATCCAGATGGCCAAGCCGTTCCCCGACATGCCGTACTGGGGTGCGTTCCCGGCGATCGGTCCGATCCCCGAGGGCAAGGCCAGCGACCCGGCCAAGTACGCCCTGCATCCGTGGGCGACCGGTCCGTACATGTTCAAGGACTACACGCCGGAGA
>JANLYC010000453.1:0-1725 GCA_031365435.1 Nocardioidaceae bacterium | reverse complement strand
CGACGTGGACGACGTCGTACGACGAAGGCTCAGGGTCGAGGTCGAGGTCCACGCCGAGAGCGCGCAGCCGCTCCATGACGAGCCCGCCCGCGAAGGTGCCCGACCAACGAACCTCGTGTCCGTGCTCCAGAGCCACCTCGGTCAGCGCCGCCGCGCGAAACACGTGGCCGACCCCGATGTCCGGACCACCGTGGCAATGGATCAGGATGCGCATAAGGGGCATTGTTGCGACCACCCCCAACCTGAGCCAGCGACTGACGAGAGGTGTTGCCCGCGTGTCTGCCCTGCAGGGGTCCAGCATCCTGGTCACGGGAGGGACCGGCTCGTTCGGCAAGGCCTTCATCAGGCATGCCCTGGACCACCTCGATCCCCGTCGGCTGGTGGTCTTCTCCCGGGACGAGCTCAAGCAGTACGAGGGACGCCAGCTGTTCGGCGACGACAAGCGGCTGCGCTGGTTCATCGGTGACGTGCGCGACGAGCGGCGGCTGCTCCGAGCGCTGCACAACGTCGATTACGTCGTGCATGCGGCGGCGCTCAAGCAGGTGGACACGGGGGAGTACAACCCGTTCGAGTTCGTGCAGACCAACGTGGTCGGGTCGCAGAACGTCATCGAGGCGTGCATCGACGCAGGAGTGAAACGGGTGGTCGCACTGTCCACGGACAAGGCATCCAGCCCGATCAACCTGTACGGCGCCACCAAGTTGACGGCCGACAAGCTCTTCATCAGCGGCAACCACTACGCGGCGGCGTACGAGACACGGTTCAGCGTGGTGCGCTATGGCAACGTGATGGGCAGCCGGGGCTCGGTCATCCCGTTCTTCCGCAAGCTGCATGACGCCGGGGAGTCCCTGCCGATCACCGACCTGCGCTGCACGCGCTTCTTCATCACCCTGCCTCAGGCGGTGAAGTTCGTCGTGGACTCGTTCGACCTCATGTCGGGGGGCGAGCTCTACGTGCCGCGGATCCCCTCGATGAAGATCACGGACCTGGCTCAGGCCGTCGCGCCAGGCGCGCAGATGCACGACGTCGGCCTTCGCCCGGGCGAGAAGCTGCACGAGGAGATGATCTCGCCGGACGAGGGTCGTCGGGCGCTGCGGTTGGCGGACCGTTTTCTGGTGCAGCCGGACCTCGGCTCATGGGGCTGGAAGCCGCCTGCGGACGGGGTGCCGGTGCCTGACGGGTTCGTCTACCGATCCGACACCAACGACGAGTGGCACACCGTGGAGACGATCTCGCAGATCGTCGACTCCTGGGGCTGAGGAGGTCCGCGTGCTCCCGTATGGGCGGCAGTCGGTCTCGGAGCAGGACATCGAGGCCGTAGCGGAGGTCCTGCGCGGGGACTGGCTCACCACCGGCCCCGCCGTCGACAGCTTCGAGGCGGCCATCTCGGAGGTCACGGGCCGACATCCGGTCGTGAGCGCCACCTCGGGCACCGCTGCGTTGCACATCGCCTACGTCGCGGCGGGCGTCGGTCCTGGCGACGAGGTGGTCACCACTCCCATGACGTTCGTCGCCACTGCGAGCACCGCCTCGATCCTCGGTGCGACGGTCCGCTTCGCCGACGTCGACGCCGAGACGGGGCTGCTCGACCCGGACGCCGTGGCCGCCCTGGCCGGCGAGCGCACGCGAGTGATTGCCGCGGTCGACTACGCGGGCCATCCCTGCGACTACCCCCGGTTGCAGGCGATCGCTGATCGGGTCGGTGCCTCGACACTTGCCGACGCC
>JANLYC010000435.1:0-11350 GCA_031365435.1 Nocardioidaceae bacterium | reverse complement strand
GCCGTGGATCGGCCGCCGGACCGCCGACGCCGCCCGGCACCTGTCCGAAGGCACCGTGGCGGTGGTCGACCGCCGGATCGCCAGATATGCCCACTCCCTGTCGTGGGGACGGATCGAGGCCATCATCACCGCCTGCTGGCTCGAGTGCGACCCGGCCGCGGCTGCTGCGGCTGACGCCGACGCTGCTGCACAGTCGGCTCTGGGGGTATGGGTCAAGGACGGCCGCCCCGATGAGCGCGGCACCCAGGAGATCTTCATCCGGGCCGAGGCACCCGATGTGTTGCGGTTCAACGCCACCGTCGGCGGCATCGCGACCGGCCTCGGGACCCTGGGCGACACCCGCCCCGTCGACGAACGCCGGGCGGCAGCGGTCGGGATCCTGGCCAACCCCCAACACGCCCTGGACGTGTTCACCGACATCCACACCGCCACCGGCCAGCCACCACCGGCCGAGTTCGCCGACCCGATCGACTCGGTCGACCAGACGGATAAGACAGTCCGGGTGGGTTCGGGCCGGACGAAGCGGATCGACACCCGGCCTGACGTGACGCTGTATGTCCACCTCACCGACGAGGCGTTGAGGTCAGGGACCGGGGTCGCGCGGGTCGAGGGCATCGGCCCGGTCACCCTCGATCGGGTCCGGTCCTGGCTCGGCCACACCCAGGTCACCGTCAAGCCGGTCATCGACCTCAACCAGCAGATCCCCGTCGACGCTTATGAGGTCCCGGACCGGATCCGCGACGCCGTCCACCTCCGCACCCCGGTCGACTGCTTCCCGTATGCCTGTTCCACCGCCCGGACCGGCGACCTCGACCACACCATCCCCTACGTCAGTCCCGACACCGGCGGACCACCCGGTCAGACCGGGGTCGACAAGCTCGCCCCGCTGACCCGGACCCACCACCGCATCAAGACCCACAGCCGATGGCAAGTCGCCCAACCCTTCAACGGGATCTTCGTGTGGCGCACCCCGCACGGCCGCTACTACCTCGTCGACCACACCGGCACCCGGCCGGCACGACCAGCCCTCCCGCGACAACTGGCCGCCTGAAGCTGCCGACGGGGCAGACAGCCGGCTTGATCGACCCGCGCCCAGCCTGAGGTCCCGGGGGTCTCAGCTGTCGCCTTCGAGGACGGCCGGCTCCTGAAGCAGCTCCTCCTCGGCGAGTCGACCAACGAGATCGAGCGCAAGGTCGGACGAGTCCTCGGGACCTCGGCGGAACACGAAGGTGCGATAGCTCCAGAACCTGAAGACCATGCCGAAGGCAAGCCCGACGATGTTGGCGGAGATGTTGTCGGCAACGACCGAGCGCAGGTCGAGCACGTAGTGCGAGAACGCCAGACAGCCCACCGCGATGGTCATGCCGATCGCGTTCAGGACGAAGAACAGCAGCACCTCGCGGTGCGCAGCAGTGCGGGCCCGGTCCCGCCAGGTCCAGTGCCGGTTGCCGAAGTACGTGACCAGCGTTGCGACCGCCACCGAGATCGCCTTCGCAGTCAGGGGTTTGTGCTCGAGCACGCCCGGATTGCCGGCGAAACGGAGCAGGTTGAAAGTGGCGACGTCGACCACGAAGCCGACTCCGCCCACCACACCGAACTTCGCAGCCTCATGCACCAGGGCACGTAACCGGTTCAGCACGCGCAGAACTCCTGTGGTTCGGCCGACGGCGGGGCCACCGTCGTGCGGATGGGTGCAATCAGCCAAGCCTACGGGTTTCGATGATCAGCCTTTCCGCAAGTCCTGCAGGTGTACCCGGTCGGACTAGGCCGAATCCCGTAAAAAGCGCTATCGCGCCTGATAGTGGGCATTTGACCAAGATGCCGAGACGGATGCGGCGTCGGGAGTACGCTGCGCTGGAGTTCTCGGCTCAGACGACCAGATATGGGAGTTGCTGCTGTGCTGAGACGACTGCGTGTTCCCGGCCTGATGACAGGCTGCCTGGTGGCAGTGCTGCTTGCGACGACTGCTGGGCTCGGCCACGCGGTGACCGTCGCCGAGGTGACGGGCGCCGTCGCTTCCGCCGCGGCGATAGAGCCCAACGGCGAGATCCACAGCAGCTTCGGAGACGCCCCCGACGAGATGTGGCTGTACTGGCGGGGTCCGGACAGCGTCGTCAGCTTCGGCCCGGACCTCGGCTACGGGTCCACAGCGCAGGCGGTGGCGCCGACAGCGACGCCGGTCGACACATCCGGTCCGTTCTGGCAGGTCGAGCTCACCGGCCTGACGCCGAACACGACCTACCACTACGCCATCGGGAACAGCGGTGTCGACCACACCTTCCGGAGTGCACCGACGGGCGACTTCGTCTGGGACGACATAGGCGACACCGGTACGACGTACCGCGGGGGCTGCAACACCCCGTGGATGTCGCAGGTGTGGCAGCAGATCGCTGCTGAGCAACCCGCCCTGGTGACCCATGGTGGGGACATCAGCTATGCCAACTCCTGCGGCAAGCCGGCGGTGCACCAGTTCTGGGAGGACATCGCGCCGGTGGCGACCCAGGCCGCGATGCAGTTCGCGTGGGGCAACCACGAGGCCGGCTCGTCACAGGCCGACTCGCTCGGCAACTACAAGGGCCGCTTCAACATGCCGCACGCACAGACTGTCCCCTCCGACACACCCACGACCGTCTCGGGTGTCGGCTGCCCCTCGCCCGCCGACCCGACCAAGAACGGTTGCAGGGGCGACGACTGGGGTTACTTCACCGCCGGGCACGTGCTCTTCGTCGCGTACCCCGAACCGTGGACCGGCGCTTACCCGGACTGGTTGTCCAAGGTCGATCCGCTGATGGCCCAGGCCGAGGCAGACCCCAACATCTTCATGATCGTCACCTACGGACACCGACCCGCGTACGGCAACGGTGGTGGCGGTGACCTGGACCTGCGGGCAGCCATCGACACGCTCGGGGACAAGTACTCGCCAGCAGCGCGTCCGGACGGGAAATACCTGCTCAATGTGGCCCACCATGTGCACTCGGGCCAGGCACTGACGGCGCGTCACGGAGTCGTGCATCTGGTCGACGGCGCGGGCGGCACCGACATCGTCACGACGGCAAGCGCGGCAGCGGGAACGCTGTTCATCTCCGGCCACTTCTCGCATCTACGCACCACGTTCAGTGGTGACCGGCTCACCTACTCCTTCATCTGCGGTCCTGACTCTTCGCCGGCGTCAGGCAATACGTGCACCGCGGGCAGCGTCATGTTCAGCCAGACGCTGACGGGGTACGACGGTTCGGGCGGGCCACCGCCACCGCCACCGCCGACCACGAAGGACTACATCACCAACCCGAGCTTCGAGACCGACAAGGTCGGCTGGACGGGGTTGTACAACGCGCAGTCCAAGACAGTCAGGACACTCGTCGACAAGCGCGACGGTCAGTACAGCCTGAAGATCGTCCGCAACGTGAACACGGTCGGCCCGGCCGGAGTCGTGTCCAAGCCGAGCTGGGTGGCGACGACGACTGCAGCAGCGCACTTCGATGCCGGCGTCTGGGTGCGTGGGCAGAAGGTCGGTCAGTCGCAGGCCGTTGTGCTGCAGATCGACGAAGTCAACCCGGCGGGCACGATCGTCGGGACCAAGAGCACAACCCTGACGTTCAGCGACGTTGCCTGGCACCAGCTCACGGTGCCCTACACGACGGTCGGCGCCAACAACCATCTCGACTTCGTCGTCTACAGTCCGACCCTCAAGGCGAATGCGTGGTTCCTCGCCGACCTGGCGAGCCTGGTCGGCCCCAGCTGACAGACTCCCTCGCCGGGGCGCGACGTCGTGAACGGCCCGCACCTCGCTAGAGTTCCGGCTGTGGAAGCACCCGTGGTGGGCGTGGTCGGCGCCGGACAGCTGGCGCGCATGATGCAGCCCGCAGCGATTGCGCTCGGCGTCCCGTTGCGCCTGTTGGCCGAGGCTGACGGCATGGCGGCAACCCAGGTCATCGTCGACACCACCGTGGGTGACTACACGGATTTCACGACACTGCGCTCGTGGGCCGACGGCTGCACCGTCGTGACGTTCGACCACGAGCACGTGCCGACCGCCTCGCTGGAGAAGCTGGCCGCCGACGGCATCGCCACCCGGCCAGGACCCGGCGCGCTCGTGCACGCCCAGGACAAGGGCGTCATGCGCAGACGGCTGGCGACCCTGGGCGTTCCGCAACCGCTTTGGTCCGTTGTCGCAACTCCCGAAGCCGTTGCGGCCTTCGCCGCCGAGGGTGCCGGCTATCCCGTCGTGCTCAAGACGACCCGCGGCGGCTATGACGGCAAAGGCGTCTGGACCGTCCGCTCAGACGATGAGGCCGTCGATGTGCTCGGCTCCGCCCCCGCTGGTGTCGACCTGCTCGCCGAGGAGCACGTGGACTTCCGCCGAGAGCTGTCCGCCCTGGTCGCGCGCTCGCCGATGGGCCAGGTGGCGGCGTACCCCGTCGTCGAGAGCGTGCAACGCAACGGCATCTGTGTCGAGGTCACGGCACCAGCACCCGATCTGGCCCCTGACCTGGCGGTCACTGCACAGGAGCTGGCGATGAGGATCGCCGCCGAGCTCGATGTCACGGGCATCCTGGCGGTCGAGCTGTTCGAGACCCGCGACGGCCGCGTCCTCGTCAACGAGCTGGCCATGCGTCCCCACAACACCGGCCACTGGTCGATCGACGGCGCCGTGACCAGCCAGTTCGAGAACCACCTCAGAGCGGTGCTCGACCTTCCGCTCGGCTCCCCGGCGCCGCGCGCGGCCTGGTCGGTGATGGTCAACATCCTCGGTGGCGCTGAGCCGACCACGCCCGCCCTGTACGACGGTTACCCTCATGTCCAGGCTCGGGATCCCGGCGTCCGGGTCCACCTCTACGGGAAGTCGGTCAGGCCGGGTCGCAAGGTCGGTCACGTGACGGCGTACGGCGACGACCTCGACGACGTACGCGAGCGCGCCCGGCATGCGGCGGGCTGGTTCGACGGCACCCTCGGCAACGACGGAACGGTCTTCGACGAGGAGAGCACCCGATGAGCACGATGCGCCCGACGACCGGCCCGCGGGTCGGGATCGTGATGGGATCAGACTCGGACTGGCCGACCATGCAGGCGGCTGCACAGGTGCTCGACGAGTTCGGTGTCGCGCATGAGGCCGACGTGGTCTCGGCCCACCGGATGCCCGACGAGATGCTGGAGTACGGCCGGACTGCACACGAGCGCGGGCTGCAGGTCATCATCGCGGGTGCCGGCGGCGCCGCCCACCTCCCCGGCATGCTCGCCGCCGTCACGCCGCTGCCCGTCATCGGCGTACCCGTTGCGCTGCAGTACCTCGACGGCATGGACTCGCTGCTGTCGATCGTGCAGATGCCGTCCGGAGTACCCGTGGCCACGGTCGCCATCGGCAATGCCCGCAACGCCGGTCTGCTTGCCGTCCGGATTCTTGCCGCGAGTGATCGTGAGCTGTGCGATGCCATGCTCGAGTTCCAGCAGCAGCTGGCCGATGGTGCCCGTCGCAAGGGCCAGGTCGTGAAGGAGAGCTCGCGGGGCACCGCTGCGACCGACGGCGAGAGTGAGAGCTGACGTGAGCGCGTCACCCGAGAAGGTCTTCGTCCACATCGGCCTGCACAAGACCGGCACCACCTACTTGCAGAACGTGCTGCGGGCCAACCGGGAGCAGCTGCGTGAGCAGCAGGTCGACTTCTGTGGCGGGCCTGGCGAGCCCGTGCAGGCGTTCGCCGTGTGGGACCTGCAGGGGCGCCGGCCGCGCGGCGTCGAGGACCGTCGCATCTCCGGCACCTGGGACGCCCTGGTCGAACACGTGAACACCTCCGGCCAGCCCACCGCGCTCATCTCCGAGGAACGACTCAGCCTGTCCACGCTCAAACAGGTGGCCAAGATGGTGCACGCCTTCCCCACCAGCGAGGTCCACGTCATCGTCACCGCACGAGACCTCGGCCGGGTCGCGGTGTCGGCCTGGCAGGAGGAGGTCAAGAACGACAAGACGTGGACCTGGCAGGAGTTCGTGGACGCCATCAAAGATCCCAAGCAGCAGGCGACGAACCCCGCTCGTGGCTTCTGGATGAGGCAGGACCTGGCCGCGATCTGCGCGACGTGGGAGTCCGCCGTGCCGGCCGCGCGTGTCCACGTGGTCACGGTGCCGAGGTCGGGATCGTCGCCGGACGAGCTGCTCGCCCGGTTCGCCTCGGTGGTCGGCTTCGACCCCGCGACACTGACGGAGGAGCCGAAGTGGAACAACGAGACCGTCGGGGTCGCCGCGACCGAGGTCATCCGCCGCGTCAACGAGCGCCTCGGCGGTCGGCTCAACCCCCGCGAGCACGACAAGATCATGAAGCTGACGATCGTGCCGATGATGGCCAGCCGGTCAGAGCCGGTCCGTTTCACGTTGCCTGACGAGGAGATCCCCTGGATCACCGAGCGCGCAGCCGCCTGCATCGCCGAGCTGGCTGCCCGCGGGTACGACGTCGTCGGCGATCTCGACGAGCTGCGACCCGTACGCCGTGAAGGTGGCCGGCGTCCCGACGACGCCACTGACGCCGAGCTCCTCGACGCCGCGCTGGACGCCCTGGCGCTGCTCGCCGAGGACTACGCGACCAGTTGGTGGCGGCGCAAGCGGCGCTCGGTCGAAGGTGTCGACGAGGCGAAGAACATCAGCAGCCGGGCCCGTCGCCTGGTGTTCTCCAGCCAGCGCAAGGCTGCGGAGATCGCCGACAAGAATCCGGTCGCCGCCAAGGCGATGAGCGCCGTGCTCAGGCGTCGCGAACGCGCCCGGGCCAAGGCACGGGCGACAGACTGACCCCGGCAGCTGCTCAGGGGCGTGCAGCTCGGCGCGCCAGGTGCACACCGGCAAAGATGAGAGCGCTTCCGAACAGCAGCGGAATCAGGGCGATGAGGACCGCCACCACACCGACGCGGCCGAGGTGTGGGGCTTCGACCCCGGCCTGGACCGTCACGTCGACACCGGGTGTTGCCGTGGCATTCATCGCGACGATCGTCCAGTCGCCGGAGCCGAGCCGCCATACCAGCGAGGGGGACCCCGTCCCGGTGGCCGAGGCGGCCCAGATGTCGGTGGCCGTCGGCAGCTGCGCGGGTGCGGCGCCGGGATGGACCACGTAGTCGGGGTGGCTGTCACGGGGGTCCGAGATCGTCGCGTACGAGACGCCCTCGAGGTAGCGAACGACGTCTGCCGTAGGAGCGACCCCGATGAAGACGGGGACCGACGGGCTCGCCGACTCGGCCTGGAGCCTGATGTCGCCGACGAGATCGCGTGGTTTCTCGCGACCGAAGGGACGGTCGCTCAGCTGGATGGGGTCAGTGGCGAGTGCGTACGTCGTGGTCGCGAAGTGCCGATCGGGTCCTTCGAGGAAGCCGCTCTCGTCGCGCATGGTGTTGTCGATGACCAGGGCAGCGATGCCGAGCGTGGTCAGACCGAAGGCTGTGAAGACGACGAACGATCCGACCACGACCAACGCACCTCGCCCAAAGGTCCACTGGCTGGTGCGGGACTGTTGAGCCCCTGCTGAGCGGGCTGCGGGAGCGGGCACGTCGGCGTACGAGGGAGGTGGCGGCGGGCTGGCGGCGCGGGGTGCTTGGCTGACATCGTCGCCGCCCTGGTCGAGGCGGAACGGTGGATAGGTGTCCGTCATGAGCGCGCTGTAAGCCGCGACCCTGAGGGACCACCGGTTCAGCCCGAGCACGAGATCGAAGATCGACGTGGGATAGCGGTTGCGGAACAGCAGGCCCAGCCCGGCGACGAGCACGAGCAGGCCGACCAGGCTCCAACCGCCGAAGACGATGTTGTCAGACCTCGCCGCTGTCCAGGCACCGCTGCCGACGAAGACGCTGACGATCAAGTAATGGGGAATTGCCAGCAGCCACTTCACCAGGACCAGCGGCCGGGACAACGTCTCGGGATACTCGACCCAGAGGTCGGTGGGGAAGTCGGGCACATCGTGAAGGGTGAACGGTGGGTAGCGGTCAGTCCCGAGCGCGCTGTAACCGTAGTAGCTCACTCGCCACGTCCAGCGCAGTACCCCGACGTTGAAGTCGAACAGCGTACGCGGATAGCGACCGGTGAACAGGATCGCAAAGAACACGAACACCGTCAGGATCACGAAGGCCAGCCACAAGAACAACAGCACCACGACGTGTGGGATCAACAGGACCCACTTCAGAAGCCAGAGCCACCTGCTCAGCGGTGCGTCGAGCCTCGCCTCCATCGTCAGCGGGTACGCCGGATGGTTCCCTGTTGCGGGAGCACTCATGGGACAAACCTTGCCAGCCGAGTCCCACGAGGCGGGAGGGCCATCCGCCTCTGCTGAGGGCGACAGACGACACCCGGCAACACCCAGGGGACCTTCGACCCAGTCCCTGGGGGACGTGTGCGACTGGCCGGGAACGCGCTCTGCAGCCAGAGTCACGGGTGTGGCCCGTGACAACGCGCCCGGCCGCACCCTGCCGGTGGACTCGGACGTGCCGTCGATCGCGCACGGCCTCAGCGCCGAGGCGGCAGCCCGGGCGCTCGACGTCCACGGCCGGAACGAGCTTCCCCGACCCGCGCCGATACCGGTCTGGAAGCGGGTGGCACAACAGCTCAGTGATCCGATGATCCTGCTCCTGCTGGCAGCTGCCGCCGTGACCGCCCTGCTCCGGGATGTCACCGACACGACGGTCATCGGGGTCGTGGTCCTCCTCAACACGGGCATGGGCGTGCTTCAGGAAGTCCGTGCCGAACGGGCCCTGGCTGCGTTGGAGGACATGTCCGCTCCCACCGCTCGAGTCGTCCGCGACGGACACCTGGTGCACATCGCCGCTGCGTTGCTAGTTCCCGGCGACCTGGCGCACCTGGAGGCCGGAGACATCGTGCCCGGTGACGGCCTCGTGGTGGAGGCGCACCAGCTGAACCTCGACGAGGCTGCGATGACGGGAGAGTCGGTCCCGGTCGAGCGAGTCGTGGGCGAGGAGGTGCGCGCGGGCACGGTCGTGACCAGTGGAAGGGCTGCGGTCGCGGTCACCCGTACCGGGTCGGCCAGCGCCCTCGGTCAGATCGCTGCGCTCGTCGCGGCCGCGCCCGTGCGAGCGACGCCCTTGCAGCGCCGGCTCTCCAGGTTGTCCCGCACGCTGGTTGTCGCGGCGGCCGTCGCATCGACGGTCGTCCTCCTCCTGGGCCTCGCCCAGGGACGTTCGCTCCCCACCATGCTCGTCGTGGCGGTGAGCCTGGCCGTGGCGGCTGTGCCGGAGTCCCTGCCTGCGGTCGTCTCGGTGGCTCTCGCCCTCGGCGCCTACCGGATGGCACGGCGCTCGGCGATCGTGCGCCGGCTGCCCGCAGTCGAGACCCTGGGATCGGTGACCGTGCTGGCGACCGACAAGACAGGCACGTTGACGGAAGGCCGGATGACGGCCACCGACGTCTGGACGCCGGCGGCGACGTACGCGCTGTCGGTGGACGGTGAACCGGCGCTGCTGTGCGAGGACGGCACCCGCGCTGACGCCAGTGCCGCTGACCTCGAGCCGCTCCTTCGTGGCGTCGTGCTCTGCAACGATGCGCAGCTGGCACCGACCACCGCTGACGGTACGCCGGACCGCACCGGCGATCCGTTGGAGACGGCCTTGCTGTCGCTTGCCCAGGTGGCCGGCGTCGACGTGTCGAGCGTTCGCGGGGTCTGGCCCCGCGTCCGTGAGGTGCCGTTCGACAGTCGGTCACGCCGGATGACAACCGAGCATGTCTCGCCCGACGGTGACGCGGTGACGGTCGTCAAAGGGGCCCCCGAGAGTGTGCTCGTCGACCTGCAACCCGCCGAGGCGCTCGCGCAGGCCCAGGACATGGCGACCAGGATGGCTCGCTCGGGACGCCGGGTGATTGCGGTCGCCGAGAGCGGCACCCACGCCGCCAAGCAGGGTGCGACGGTCCAGCGACTTCTGGGGCTGGTCGCCGTCTCCGACCCACCGCGTCGAACCGCGCGCGACGTCATCGCGGCGTGCCGCGCCGCGGGTGTGCGGGTCGTGATGATCACCGGTGACCACGCGGACACGGCGCGCGCGATCGCCGACGATCTCGGGCTGACGGTGGATTCGCCTGTCGTCGTCGGAGACGGTTCACGACAGGGTTCAGGAACTGACCGCCGCGACCTCGACTCGGCTGCGCTCGGAGACGACGTCAGCGTCTACGCCAGGACACGCCCCGACCAGAAGGTCGACATCGTCCGCGCGCTCCAGGCTGCCGGACACGTGGTTGCGATGACCGGCGATGGGGTGAACGACGCGCCTGCGCTACGGGCGGCGGACATCGGGATCGCCATGGGTCTCGGCGGGACCGAGGTCGCCAGGCAAGCGGCGGCACTCGTGCTGGCTGACGACGACCTGCGTACGGTCGTGGTGGCGATCGAAGAGGGTCGGCGGATCCTTGCCAACATCCGAGCGTTCCTGCGGTACGCCCTGTCGGGAGGTCTGGCCGAGGTCGTCGTGATGGTTGTGGCCCCGTTCCTCGGCATGCCGGTCCCGTTGTTGCCCGGTCAGATCCTCTGGATCAACATGCTGACCCACGGCTTGCCGGGGGTGGCCTTCGGCGCTGAGCCGGTGGACCCAGCCGTCATGACACGCCCGTCGAGCTCGCCGGAGGAGTCGGTTCTCGGCGAAGGTCTGGGCCAGCAGATCGTCATGATCGGCTCCGCGATCGCGGCGACCGCGCTCGGCGCGGGGATCGCGGCGGATGTTGCCGGCCAATCCGTCCAGAGCTACGTGTTCCTGGTTCTCGGACTCGCGCAGCTCGGCGTCGCCATGGCGCTGAGGACTCCACGAGCAGGCCGCACCTGGCGGGGCCGTTCGCTCGAAGCCGCAGTGGCGCTCTCGGCATCGCTTCAGGTGGCGGCGCTCTACGCCCCTCCCCTTCAGGATCTCCTTCACACGCGAGCCCTCGATGCCAGGCCGCTGGTCCTGCTCTTCCTGCTGAGCATGGTGCCGGGCTTCTTCGCGCGCCTGTTGCGCAGGCGCACCCGAGTCGTAGGTCGGTCAGCGGGTCGCAAGGACCCAGCGGATCGGGACCAACGCCTCTCCTGACGAGCGTCAGCGCACGAGATGGTTGGGATACAGAACTCGTTCACGAGCCGTCCCGGCATGCGCCGGGAAATGGAGGCGTCATGCCGACCCCGCAACCCCAAGCCGATCCTCATGAGTTCGCCGCGACAGGGCCGCCTGCCGAGGTCGTCGCCGATGCGATCAACCTGGCGGTCCGGGCTCCCTCCATCCACAACACGCAGCCCTGGCAGTGGCGACTGACCTCGACCGGGTTGGACTTGTACGTCGATCGGACCCGCCAGCTGCGGGCCGCCGACAAGGCGGGCCGGATGTTGCTGATCAGTTGCGGCACGGCGTTGCA
>JANLYC010000354.1:0-3236 GCA_031365435.1 Nocardioidaceae bacterium | reverse complement strand
CGACGTGTTGGCGCTGTCGAGGTAGACGAGTGGCCGGTCTCCATCGAGCCGGCGGGACAGGATCGGGAAGTCCGCCCGGACCCTGTCCACGTCGAGCAGGCCGATGAGGCCGCGGTCCAGCGTGGTCATGCGCTTCTCCCCTCTCGTGTCGTCGTGACCGTCCGGGTCAGACCGCTGCCCGGATGTACTTGTCGTAGCCCTCGGCCTCGAGTGCGTCGGCCAGCTCGGCCCCACCCTGCTCCGCGATCCGGCCGTTGACGAAGACGTGCACGTAGTCGGGCTGGATGTAGCGCAGGATCCTGGTGTAGTGCGTGATGAGCAGGACGCCGCGGTCGCCCTGGCTGCGGAAGCGGTTCACGCCCTCAGACACGACCTTGAGCGCATCGATGTCGAGGCCGGAGTCAGTCTCGTCGAGCACGGCGAACTTCGGGTTGAGCAGCTCGAGCTGCATGATCTCGTGGCGCTTCTTCTCACCACCCGAGAAGCCTTCGTTGACGTTCCGAGTCGCGAAGTCGCGGTCCATCGAGACCTTGTCCATCGCGTCGTTGACGTCCTTGACCCACGTACGCAGCTTGGGTGCCTCACCGTCGAGGGCGGTCTTCGCGGTACGCAGGAAGTTGGTCACCGACACGCCCGGCACCTCGACGGGGTACTGCATGGCCAGGAACAGCCCGGCCCGCGCCCGCTCGTCGACGGTCATGCTCAGCACGTCGACACCATCGAGGGTCACGCTGCCGCCGGTGATGGTGTACTTCGGGTGACCGGCGATCGAGTACGCCAACGTGGACTTGCCGGACCCGTTGGGGCCCATGATCGCGTGGGTCTCGCCGGACTTCACGGTCAGGTCGACCCCGCGCAGGATCGCTTTCTGACCGTCTTCGGTGTCGACCGCAACGTGCAGGTCCTTGATCTCCAGGGTGGCCATGCTTACAGCTCCGTCTCGTTGATGGGGTGGTCGACGTCGACGAGGATGGCCTCGCCCTCGACCTTGCAGGCGTAGATGGCGACCGGCTCGTAGGCGGGGAGCCCGGTCGGTTTGCCGGACCGCAGGTCGAAACGCGACCCATGCAGCCAGCACTCGATTTCACAGCCCTCGGCGTCGACGTCACCCTCGCTCAGCGCGATGGCGGCGTGCGAGCACTCGTCACGGATGGCGAACACCGCGTCGGCAGAGTCGGCCGTCCGCACGATCGCCACCTCGACGCCGTCGACGTCGACGGCAATCACACCGCCGACGGGTACGTCGCTCAGGGCACAGGCATGGTGGTACGTGGTCACGTCGCGGGCACCGCCGACGCAGAGAGGGTGCCCACGTAGTCGGCGAGTTCGGTCTCGACCGCGGCCATCAGGCGCTCTTCGACGTCGGGGACGCCGATCTTGCGGATGATGTCGGCGAAGAACCCGTGGACCACCAGTCGACGCGCCACGTCCTCGGTGATGCCACGGGACTGCAGGTAGAACAGCTGCTCGTCGTCGAAGCGGCCGGTTGCCGAGGCGTGCCCTGCCCCCTCGATCTCACCCGTCTCGATCTCGAGGTTGGGAACCGAGTCGGCCCGGCAGCCGTCGGTCAGCACGAGATTGCGGTTGGTCTCGAACGTCTCGATGCCCTGTGCCGCCTTGCGGATCAGCACGTCCCCGACCCAGACCGAGTGAGCGCCCTTGCCCTGCAGGCCGCCCTTGTAGACGGCATGGCTCTTGGTGTGGGGGGCGTTGTGGTCGATGAAGAGACGATGCTCGATGTGCTGGCCGGCATCGACGAAATACAGACCGAACGCCTCGAGCTCGCCGCCGGGACCGTCATACGCGAAGTTCTCGTTGATGCGGACGAGGTCACCGCCCAGGCTGGCCTGGAAGGTGCGCACCCGCGCGTCCCGACCCACCCGCAGGCCCAGCTGGCCGACATGGACAGCGTCGTCGTCCCACAGCTGGAGGGACACCAGGTCGAGGTTGGCCTGCGCCCCGACGAGCACTGCGGTGTTGGCGCTGTAGACCGCGCTTCCCGTGTGCTCGAACACGACGGTCGCCTTGGCGTGATGGCCCAGCCGCACGATGATGTGGCCCCACACGGTCTGGTCGGCTGAGGAGCCGCTGAGCCGGACGTGTACGGGCTCGGTCAGCTCCGCCTCGGCGGCGATGTCGATCAGCACCGCGCTGCTGGCGTTGGCCACGGCCAGCGCCGACGGAAGGTCGGCAGGCTTGGGTGCTCCGAGCTCGACCGCCTCGGCGGTGGAGAGCTCCGACACGGTCACTCCGGCCGGCACGTGGGTCTCCCAGGTCAGGTGTGCGTCGGAGGAGACCCCCTCGAGCAGCCCGCGCAGCCGCTTGAGCGGCGTGAACCGCCAGACCTCTTCGCGACCCGTCGGGACCGGGTGGTCCGTCAGGTCGTACGACGGCACCGGGTGCAGGTGGCTCTCGACCGTCTCTACCGCAAGGGCGACAGCCGGTGTCTCAGTCAGTGTCACGTACTTCGCTTTCTCGTCTCCGGGATCAACAGGTCAGGTCCTGCCTGCTGTGTGGATGCGCCGGCCGGCTTCGGCATTTCGGCAAGCATCGGTGGCGAGCGGGTGGCGGCGGACGGCGCCGTCAGCCGACAGCGCCCTCCATCTGCATCTCGATGAGCCGGTTGAGCTCGAGGGCGTACTCCATGGGCAGCTCGCGCGCGATCGGCTCGATGAAGCCGCGCACGATCATGGCCATGGCCTCGTCCTCGCGCATCCCGCGGCTCATCAGGTAGAAGAGCTGGTCGTCGCTGACCCGCGACACCGTCGCCTCGTGACCCATCGACACGTCGTCCTCGCGCACGTCGACGTACGGGTAGGTGTCACTGCGGCTGATGTTGTCGACGAGCAGCGCGTCACACCGGACCGTGCTGGCGCTGTGGTGTGCACCGTCGGCAACCTGGACGAGACCCCGGTACGACGTACGTCCGCCGCCCCGGGCCACGGACTTGGAGATGATCGAGCTCGACGTGTAGGGCGCCGCGTGCACCATCTTGGCGCCGGCGTCCTGGTGCTGACCCTCACCGGAGAACGCGATCGAGAGCGTCTCGCCCTTGGCGTGCTCGCCGAGCAGGTAGATCGCCGGGTACTTCATCGTGACCTTGGACCCGATGTTGCCGTCGACCCACTCCATGGTGGCGCCGGCCTCGCAGGTCGCACGCTTCGTGACGAGGTTGTAGACGTTGTTGGACCAGTTCTGGATGGTCGTGTAACGGCAGCGACCGCCCTTCTTGACGA
>JANLYC010000293.1:0-1988 GCA_031365435.1 Nocardioidaceae bacterium | reverse complement strand
GGGTGCGCGAAGGTCAACATCTCAACCGCTCTGAAAGAGACGTACATGAAGTCGGCGCTGGAGTTTCTCCGAGGTGCCGAGCACAACGACAAATGGGATCCGCCGTCCCTGTTCAGTCACCAACGCGCGGCCGTGAAGGAGATGGCCCAGAGCCATATGCGGCTGTTCGGCAGCTCGGGGCGTGCCTGGTGACGGCGCTGATCTTCGACTGCGACGGTGTGCTCGCCGACACCGAGCGTTATGGACATCTGCCGGCGTTCAACGCGACGTTCGAGGAGTACGGGCTCGGTGTCTGGTGGGACGAGGACGTCTATGCGGAGAAGTTGAGGATCGGTGGCGGCAAGGAGCGGATGGCATCGCTATTCGCCGATCCGGAGTTCGTGCGAGCGGCCTGCATCCCTGACGGGGAGCACGAACGCAGGGATCTACTCGCCAGGTGGCACCGGAGCAAGACAGCGTGGTTCAAGAAGCTTGTGACCGACGGCAAAATCCCGCCCAGGCCAGGCATCTCGAGGATCATCCCGGCCGCGCTGAACGCCGGCTGGACCGTGGCGGTCGCCTCCACGTCGGCCGAGGAGTCGGTACGGGCCGTGCTTCAGCACGCCGTGGGTGCGGAGACCGCTGAGCGGGTGCCGATCTTCGCCGGCGATGCGGTGTCGGCAAAGAAGCCCGATCCGGCGATCTACCTGCTTACGGTGGAGCGCCTCGGCCTGAAGGCCGCTAACACGCTCGTCGTCGAGGACTCCCGCAACGGGCTGATGGCAGCGACCGCCGCCGGGCTGGCCTGCCTGATCACGGTCAACGGCTATACCCGCGACGAGCCGTTCGACGAGGCGGTCCTGGTGGTGTCGGAGCTCGGTGACCCCGATCGGCCGCCCATCGAGGTACTCGTGAACCGTGGTCCGGCGCACCCAGGCCACCACGTCACGGTTGACGACCTGCAAGCGTGCTTCGGTGCCCGCCCGTCCCGAGACCGCAGTCATCAGTGACAAGTCAGGTCAGCGATCCCGCCCGTGGAGGTGCCGCGTGAGCAGCAGTGCACAATCGCAAGTCGAGCTGGTGGTCCACACGATGGCCCAGACAGCCGTCGACAACGAGAAATACTTCGGTGACCTGGATGCTGTCGTTGGCGACGGCGACTTCGGGTACTCCATGGCGCGCGGATTCGAAAAGGTCCTCGAAGGTTGGGACGACGTAGACAGAACCGACATCGCGACATTCCTCAAGAAGATCGGGATGATCGTGACCTCACGCATCGGCGGCACCTCGGGGCCGATCTGGGGCACCGGCTTCATGCGGGCGGGTGTGGCCGCCGGAGCGACCGGGGAGCTCAGCGGTGAGCAGGTCGTGGCGATGCTCAGGGCCGCGGTCGACGGCATCAAGGCCCGCGGACAGTCTGACGTCGGTGACAAGACCCTGCTCGACGCGCTGGTCCCGATGACCGACCGGATCGAGCAGGAGCTCAAGTCCGGTTCCTCGACGCAGGAGGTGTACGCCGCCGCGGCGAGCGCCGCACGAGAAGCAGCTGAAGCGACGAGCAGCATGGTCGCCAGACGAGGTCGCGCGTCATACACGGGCGAGCGCAGTAAGGGATCAGTCGACGCCGGAGCCATGGGCCTGGCCGTCATGGTTGAACGCATCAACGAAGTCATGAAGACAGAAGGAGCGTCATGAAGAAGTTTGTCAACGACCCCAAGCAGTTCGTCTCGGAGATGCTCGAAGGCATCGCCTTGGCCAACCCCGACAAGTTGACCTATCTCCCCGAGTACAACCTCCTCATGCGCTCGGACTCCCCGAGCGACGACCGGGTGTCGATCGTGCAGGGATCCGGCTCCGGCCACGAGCCGGCGCACGTGATGATCGTCGGCAAGGGGATGCTCGACGCCGCGTGCCCTGGCGACGTCTTCGCGGCGCCGCCGATGGACTACGTGTACGAGACCACGAAGAAGCTGGCCACGCCCAAGGGCGTTCTTCTCCTCGTTAACAAC
>JANLYC010000274.1:0-3757 GCA_031365435.1 Nocardioidaceae bacterium | reverse complement strand
CACCGCCCGCCAGTTGAGGATCACGAAGTCGCCGGGAGCGACCTCAGTGACTCCCTCGCCGACCGCTTCGACGACCCCCGCCGCCTCGTGACCCAGCAGGAATGGGAAGTCGTCGTTGATGCCGCCCTCCCGGTAGTGCAGGTCGGTGTGGCAGACACCGCAGGCCTGCACCTGGACCAGCGCCTCGCCCGGCCCGGGGTCCGGCACCAGGATGGTCTCCAGTGACACCGGGGAACCCTTGGCGAGGGCGACAACTCCCTGGACCTCGTGCGGCATCGGAGACCTGACCCTTCTTCGGTTGCACGGACTGCGTCGACATCATCCTGCCGCGAGCTGCTGGGTTCATGCTGTCAGGGTGGGGACACGGCCGCTGCGGGCAATCGGAACTGCGACCGAGGAGTGCTCACGGAGGACATCGCGACGCAGTTGCTGCAGGAGCCCGCAGACGCCGACCCCTCCGAGCTGCTGCGGATGCGCGAGGACGGGGTCGGTTCCCTGCGCATGGTGCCAATCCGGTCACGCTCGCGCGTCGTCGGACTGTTCGAGTGCCACCTCGAGGCCAGTACGCCCTGGCGGCGGCAACAGATTCGAGCAGCCCGTCAGGTTGCGGCCGTCGCCGGACCAGTCCTGGAGAACCTGCTGCGTGCTGACCCTCCGCGCAGCGACCAGAACGTGCTCGCGCCGCTCGTCGACGAGACCGTCGGCCACGCAGACCCCGCCGCCCGACCAGTCAGCTGCAGCTCGCTCACCCAAGCCATCGGCCGCCCGACACCAGCCCTTTCCTCGCCGATCATGCAACTTCCCGGGTGTCGGTCGGTCGAGTGA
This sequence comes from Nocardioidaceae bacterium, assembly GCA_031365435.1. GTDB lineage: Bacteria > Actinomycetota > Actinomycetes > Propionibacteriales > Nocardioidaceae > JANLYC01. The sequence continues at coordinate 2,932 of JANLYC010000274.1, read as the reverse complement.
TCATTCGTACCGGTCCGGCTGCCATCAGCCGCTGTTGGCAACCGCACCGGCACACTCGAACCCTTGTCTGCCGATCCCCTCACCCCCTCCCGGCCGATCATGCACCGATGGTGGCCGAGACTCCGAAATCCGTTGCAAACAAACAGCTTTCCCCCTGTACGCCGACCCGACCGACCGGTAGGATCGAGCATGCGTGGATCTTGAAGTGTTTGTGTGGGTCCACATCCGGTTGTTGCGGCGCGGAATTGTTGGCGTGTCAGGGATCCGGTCGGCCGGTGGGGTCTTTGTAGGACGCGCACGCGCTTGGTCCTAGGTTTCGAGGTTCCTACACCTTCCGAAATCTTGGAGTCACGCGTGCGCGTCACGACTGCATTTAACCGTCTGTTGCAGCTGCCAGGGGCCACCGTCAGCGAGGTGAGCTTCACCGACGACGGGGTCGTGGTGGAGGTGTCTCGGCGTTCCCGCCGGTTGCGCTGCCCGTGTGGGTTCTCCACCAGAGCGGTCTACGACCGGTCTCAGCGGCGGTGGCGCCACCTGGATCTGGGCGTGCACAAAGTCGTCCTGGTGGGTGAGATCCGCCGGGTGAACTGCCGCCGCTGCGCCCGGGTCCGGACCGAGCAGGGTCCCGTGGGCGCGGCCGGGGTCACGGCAGACCCTCGCCTTCGAAGACCAGGTCGCGTTCCTGGCCCAGCGGATGGACCGGAAGTCGATCAGCACCCTGATGCGGTGCGCGTGGCAGACCGTGACCGACATCGTCGCCCGGGTCGTCGTCGAGCAGCTAGACGATGCTCGCCTGGACGGGCTGGTGAACCTCGGAGTCGACGAGATCGGCTACCGCCGCGGCCACCAATACCTCACGATCGTGGCCGACCACGACAGTGGCAAGGTCGTCTGGGTCAGCAAAGGCAAGGATTCCGCTGCCCTGACACGGTTCTTCGACGTCCTTGGCCCCGAGCGGTGCGCACAGGTTCGAGCCGTCAGCATGGACATGGGCCGGGCCTACAACAAGGCCGTCGTGGACAGACTCCCCGATGCGGCGATCTGCCTGGACGCGTTCCATCTGATCAAGTGGACCAACGAGGCGATGGACTCGGTGTTCCGTGCCCACTCCCGAGGCCAGAGCGCCAAGCAGTGGCGCAAAGACCGCTACCTGCTGCGTGCCGGCGCCGAGAAACTCTCCGTCGACCAGCACCAGCTGCTGCTCGAGCTAAGCCGCAAGCACCGCCAGGTCGGGCGCGCCCACGAACTCAAGGAGAGCCTGCGAGCACTGTTCCGCGAGGTCGAGCCGCACGACGCCCGCCGCTACCTGAGCGCCTGGATCGCAGCAGCCGCACGCAGTCGACTAGTTCCGTTCGTGCTCCTGGCCCGCCGCGTCCGGACCCACCTCGAAGGCATCATCGCCACCGTCGAACTGGGATTCTCCAACAGCAGACTCGAAGGCATCAACGCCAAGATCAGGCTCATCAACGCCCGGGCCTACGGCCACCACAGCGTTGACTCACTCACCGCGATGATCTACCTCGTCCTCGGCGGAATCACCATCAAGCTCCCCACAGAAACCTGACAAGATCCACAATTGTTCGAAGATTATCGGCTGGGGGCGGTGCCAACAAGGGTCCTTTGCGGATCTGTGGACAAACGTCCGCGGGTCGCTGGCACGGGGAGAATGCATGGTCGGCCTTGCGCAGCTTCAACACCCACCGAGCGCTGATCTATGCGAGGTAGGCCGGGTGAGGTCAGCCAGAGCAGTGAGTCACAGCGGGTCAAGGTCGAGGATGAAACGATCGCCCGAGGCTTGGAAGCCGAGCCTCGCGTAGTACGGCGCCACCATCCCCGCCGGCGTACGCACCTGATGGAAGCCACGGTCCCGCAACAGGGTGCTGCGTCGGTAGACGAACTGGCCCGGCGTGAAGTCCCGGAAGCGCGGCGTCACATAGTCGAGCTCGATCTGGGCGATCCCGTCGCCGATGTCGCGGACGACGACGACCCCCGCCGTCTCGTCGCCGTGCTGCAGCAGGAACGCAGAACGCTGCGGGCCTCCGGCGTAGGAGTCGAAGGTGGGGAAGAACTTGGCGATATCGAGACGGTGCTGGGCTAGCACGTGGCGCAGGTATGCGTCGTCGTCGCCCACCTCGAGCACGTCGTACGCCTTGTCGTCGTGACGTTCGCCCCACAGCTTGCCGAGGAACCACAGATTGATGACAGCAAGCACAGCGTTCATGGCGACCATCGGCCAAATGCCGAGCAGAGCGTTGAAGACGACAAGGACGATGCTGGCGGCCAGGTTGAGCACTCGGAAACGCAACACCCTGGCTTGCAGCAGGGAGTAGACGAGCAGCACGGATCCGGACCAACCGAGAGCGTCCACCCAGCTCATCGGCGTAACGTCCTCATTGAAAGCTCCTCATCATCAGGCCCGCACGGCCGGTCCCGGTCGCGATCCGCAGCAGGTCATGGGTTGCCGCCAGCGGCGTTGACAGGGAGAGGGCGGCCGTACCAGTGCTCGATGAGCCGCCGTGCGATGGAGATCGAGGGCGCCACCAGCAGCCGGCCCGACGTGACGTCGGCGAGCATCGCCTCGCGGGTGTACCAGCGCGCTTCAACGAGCTCTTCATCGTGATGGGTGATGTCCGTGCTCACCGCGTGGGCAGTGAATCCGAGCATGAGGCTTGCCGGAAATGGCCAGGGCTGGCTGCCGAGGTAGCTGATGTCGTCGACCTCGACTCCCGACTCTTCAAAGACCTCTCGGCGGACGGCTGCTTCGAGCGACTCCCCCGGCTCGACGAAACCGGCCAACGTCGAGAATCGCCCGGCGGGCCACGACTTCTGACGTCCGAGCAGCAACCGGTCCGTGTCGTCGACGACGGCCATGATCACGGCCGGGTCGGTGCGGGGATAGTGCTCGCTGCCGTCGATGGTGCAGCGCCTGGTG
>JANLYC010000146.1:0-9397 GCA_031365435.1 Nocardioidaceae bacterium | reverse complement strand
GTCGAAGAGCGCCGGGTCGACCAGTAGTTCGCCCGCTCGTCAGAACGCGGCCTCGTCGAGGTCCATCGGCAGCAGGTCGGTGGCCTCGGCGATGGCGCGTTCGGCGGTCACCTTCGGCAGCACGTTGCGGGCGAAGAACTGCGCTGCCGCGACCTTGCCGGAGTAGAAGGCCTGGTCCTTGGCTGACACGTCACCACTGAGTGCCGTCAACGCCACATCGGCCTGGCGGAGCAACAGGTAGGCACACACCACGTCGCCCATCGCCATCAGCAGACGTGTCGTGTTGAGGCCGGCCTTGTAGATCGACGTGACGTCTCCGCCCTCGACCTGAGGGTTGCTCGCCATGAGGTGGCCGATGAGCAGGCCGACCAGGGCCTGGATGTCCTCGAGTCCTTTGGCGAGCAGCTCGCGCTCCTGCTTCAGGCGGCCGTTTCCACCCTCGCTCTCGAGGAAGGCGCTGATCTCGGCGGACACAGCCCCGAGCGCCATACCCTTGTTCCTCACGATCTTGCGGAAGAAGAAGTCCAGCCCCTGGATGGCGGTCGTGCCTTCGTAGAGGGTGTCGATCTTCGAGTCGCGCACGTACTGCTCGATCGGGTAGTCGTCGAGGAATCCGGAGCCGCCGAACGTCTGCAGCGACTCGGTACCGAGCAGGACCCAGGCACGCTCCGAGCCGTAGCCTTTGACGATGGGCAGCAACAGGTCGTTGATCGCCTCCGCCAGCTCGGCGCGCTCACCCTTCGCGTGGGCGATAGCGATCTCGTCCTGGTAGGTGGCGGTGTAGATCACCAGTGCACGCAGCGCCTCGGCGTACGACTTCTGCGTGAGCAGGGAACGGCGTACGTCGGGGTGGTGGGTGATCGTCACTCGCGGCGCCGTCTTGTCGGCCGAGCGGGTCAGGTCTGCGCCCTGGACACGGGTCTTGGCGTAGTCGAGCGCGTTGAGATAGCCGGTCGACAATGTGGCCATGGCCTTCGTGCCGACCATCATGCGGGCATGCTCGATGACCTGGAACATCTGGGCGATCCCGTCGTGAACCTCGCCGAGGAGCCATCCTTTCGCCGGGTGCTTGTCGCCGAAGGTCAGCTCGCAGGTCGTCGATGCCTTGATCCCCATCTTGTGCTCGACGCCGGTGACGTACGCTCCGTTGCGCGCGCCGGTCAGGTCGCCGGTCTCGAGGTCGAACTCGTACTTCGGGACGATGAACAGGGACAGGCCTTTCGTGCCCGGGCCGCCTGCTCCCTCCACGCCCACCGGTCGGGCGAGCACGAGGTGGATGATGTTCTCGCTCATGTCGTGCTCGGCTGAGGTGATGAAGCGCTTGGTGCCCTCGAGGTGCCAGGTTCCGTCATCCTGCGCGATGGCGCGGGTGCGGCCGACGCCGACGTCGGAGCCCGCATCCGGTTCGGTCAGCACCATCGTGGCGCCCCATACGCGATCGACCATGTGCCGGGCGATCTGCTGGTCGCGCTCGGTGCCGTTGCGCCAGACGACCGAGGCGAAGGCCGGCCCGGCGGAGTAGAGGTGCACCGGCGGGTTGGCGCCCAGCACGAGTTCGGCGACGGCCCACTTCAGGCTGGCCGGAACCGGCTGTCCCCCCAGCTCTGCAGGGAGTTCGAGGCGGAACCACTCGGCGTCCATGTACGCCTGGTATGCGCGCCTGAAGTCCTCGGGCATGGTGACTGAGCTGGTGGCCGGGTCGAAGACAGGGGGCTGTCGGTCTGCGCTGGCGAAGGAGCCGGCGAGCTCGTCGCGGGCCAGTCGATCGACCTCGTGCAGGATGTCGCGCGCGGTGGCCGCGTCGACGTCTCCGAACGGTCCGGTGCCGAGCACGCGATCGCGCCCGAAGACCTCGAACAGGTTGAATTCGATGTCGCGAAGGTTGCTCTTGTAGAGACTCATGGAGTCAGGACCCCTTACGGCTGGCTCTACCCGTCAGTAACATGAGTATCCTACTGGTGAGTAGCCCAGGCAAGCGGTTCGGCCAAAATCGTGACATCCCCCACGTCCTGACGCACAAGCAGACCGGCACGGTCATGCCGGTAGCCTGGGCGCATGCGGCGAGTGATGGGGCGAGCGGGTGCGTGGCTGGCTGCCCCCCTCGTCATCCTGGGCTTGTTCCTCATGCACGGGATCACGGCGGACCACTCGATGCCGATGCCGATGGCGTCGATGCCGGTGGTTCAGGGCGCCACGATGCACCCTGCCAGCGCGCTGGTCGCGGACTCGACCCGGCTTGACCTGGCGGTTTCCGGTCAGGCCACGACCGATGGTTTCGCCGCATCACCCGTGAGAGCCGTCGGACACGCGGCGAGGGCCGGGGTCGCCACGATGGCTTCGACAGCCGGCTCCGAGCTTTCCCCAATGCCGTTAGCCCATGCGCACGGCATGGGCAGCGCCTGTCTTGCGCTGCTCGGTGCGGTCGTGTTCCTGCCGTTCTTGCGCAGGCGCCGCCAAGTCCACCGCGCACGATCGCGCACCCTGGCCCAGGTGATCCGGGCAGCAGATCTGGCGCATCCGCCGTGGAAACGGGAACCTTCGCTGAGCCGGTTGTGCATCAGTCGGACCTGAGCTGACCTGGTCCCGGTTCTGATCGGCGCCTTGGCGCGGTCACCGACCGGGTTCTTCAGCCTGTCCTCGCACATCTTGTTCAGACACGGAGTAACCCCATGCCAACTTCCACACAGTCCGCTCCTGCCCTCACACGAGCGCACACCACCACATCACGACCTCAGGACCCACCAACCGCCTCCCGGCGCGCCCACCTCGGACGACTGCTGCTCACGGGTCGGGCTGTCCTGGCCGTGCTCGTCGCCGTCGCCCTGCTCGGCGCTCTGACTGCATGCTCGAACGGCAACGACGCATCCGGTGGCGCGAGCGCAGGGCAGAACGCTGCCGACGTCACCTTCGCGACCAACATGATCCCGCACCACGCTCAAGCGATCGAGATGGCCGACGTAGCACTGGCGCAGGCCCGCTCACCGGAGGTCGTCGACCTCGCCACGGCGATCAAGCAAGCCCAGCAGCCCGAAATCGACACCATGACGGGTTGGCTCAAAGCCTGGAAAGAGCCTGTCCCCGACACTGAATCCTTGTCCGGGATGGACCACGGCATGTCTGGCGACGGGGGAATGTCAGGGATGGATGGGATGGAGGGGCTGATGTCGGCCGCCGATCTGAGGCGGTTGTCAGCCACCACCGGCCGCGCGTTCGACTCGATGTGGCTGTCGATGATGGTGCAGCACCATGAGGGTGCCATCGCGATGGCCAGGACCGAGATTGCCGAGGGCACGTTTGGTGGGGCCACCTCACTCGCTCGCGACATCATTAACGCGCAGCGGGCCGAGATCCGCACCATGAATCGACTCCTCGACAAGTTCTCGAACTGATCCGGTCGGAGTCGTCCGACAGCGGCTGGCCCCTTCCCCTGAACCTCGGCGCATCGGGTCAGCCGCACTCACGACGGAGGACCCAGCCGCACAGCGGCATGACCGATCACCAGGAGGCATCCAAGTCATGAACGTCGACCCGCCGCGGTCCAGCCCACCGCGCCACCAGCTCACAGGAAGACAAACAAGGGCGAGGGGGCCTTGGCGACCGTCGGCGTGGTGGCCTCCGGTGGCTGCGCTGATCCTGGCCGTCCTCGCCCTGGGGTCGCTCTCCGCCTGCTCCGGCAGCGACCGAACCAGCGACCCGACCTCGCCAACGGTGCGCCAGCCGGACTTCAACCAGGCCGACACCGGGTTCGTCCTCGCGGCTGGCCAACACCTCGGCCGTACGCTGACCGCGGCGCAGCTGGCGCAGACGGCTTCGGACAACCCCCGGGTCCAGGCGTTCGCCCGCGACGTCATCCAGCTCAAGCGGCGACAGGTGGATCAGGTCGCTGCCTGGCTGGATCAGTGGGGACGGCACGGCGCAGACTTCGGCCACGACAGTCACCTCGACTCAACGGCCGAACCCGGCGACGGGCTGACCGACGCGACCTTGAGCCGTCTCGCGACCGTGTCCGGGCCGCGTTTCGACAGCATGTTCCTCACCACCCTGACAGCTCACCTGGACGCAGGTGCGGCCATATGGGACGCCGAGGCCGCGACGGGCCGCAACCCGGCAGCGACGGAGCTCGCCCGGCGACTGGTCGTCGAGGAGGCGGACCTGGCCCGGCGGGCGCGTGCTGCCCTTGTCCCATGAGTCGCCGGGGGGCTGTTCGGGGTCGGTCAGTGATGGTATTGGTGGACGACTGCGTGCCCTTTACCGCGCCCGATCATGTACTTGTTCACCGGCGTCGTCACGACGAACGCGACGGCGAGGGCTGCCGACAATGACGCCCAGAACAGACCCGAGGTCAGGCCCGCGGTCATGGCGCCGGGGATCGCGATGATGATGACGTTGTCCATGATCTCCATCACCGTGATCGACAAGGTGTCGGCGGCGAAGGCCACCCTCAGGGCGTCCCCGAACGTCAGTCCGGCCCTGAGCACCGGGCCCATGGTCAGGCCGTAGCCGAAGAAGAACGCGAGGACGATGGCCAGCGCAATGCTTGGTCCGGTGGACCAGCCCCACCAGACCGCCAGGACCAGGCCGAGGACTTCGCCGATGGCGCACCCGGTGAGGCAGTGCAAGGTGGCACTCGCGGCGGTCCCCCAGCTGGCGGTCGACGTCGTCGCGTGTGGGCTGGCCACGTCGTGTGCTTCCTCGTGGTGTGGCATGTCGGCTCCTCCGCTGCGATTGTCTGACGGTGTGACGCGACACCCGGTGGGGGTATCAGTTGCTCTTCTAGATCTATACCCCGGTAGGGTATCAGTCAAGAGCCGCCGGACACGGCAGCGAAGTCACGGTGAAGGGGGCCGTCCCCGACGGGGTCAGTCGGCGAGGTCGACGATGACGGGGGCATGGTCGCTGGCGCCCTTGCCCTTGCGCTCATCCCGGTCGATCATTGCGCCGGTGACGCGTCGCTCCAGCGCCGGTGAGCCGAGGACGAAGTCGATGCGCATCCCCTTGTTCTTGGGGAAGCGGAGCCGTACGTAATCCCAGTAGGTGTACGTGCCGGGTCCCGGGGCGTACTGCCGCACGAGATCGCCATATCCGCTCTGCACGATCGCCTCGAAGGCATCCCGCTCGGCCGGTGTCACATGGGTGCTGTGGGTGAAGACGCTCATGTCCCAGACGTCCTCGTCCCGCGGCGCGATGTTCCAGTCGCCGGTCAGCGCGATCGTAGCGTCAGGGTCGGCGGCCAACCAACCGCCAGCCGCGATCCGCAGCCGCTCCAGCCACTCGAGCTTGTAGGCCAGGTGCGGATCGCCCAGTGCCCGACCGTTCGGCACGTACAGCGACCACACGTCGACTCCTCCGCAGGTGGCTCCGAGCGCCCTGGCCTCCGAGGCCATCGGCTCTCCCCACTGCGGCTGACCGTCGAAGCCGTGTCGGACGTCGGTCAACCCGACGCGCGACGCGATCGCCACGCCGTTCCACTGGTCGTAGCCCAGCGTCGCGACCTCGTACCCGAGGGCCTCCAGTCCCATGAGCGGCCATTGGTCGTCGCGGGCCTTCGTCTCCTGGATCGTCAGTACGTCGATCTGGTGGCGCTGCAACAGCGCCTCGACGCGCTCGATCCTGGATCGGATCGAGTTCACGTTGAAGGTTGCGATGCGCACCCCGGTCACCCTACTGATGGGCCCCGACGGGGCCGGTGGATCATCGCGGGCCGAGCCCCGTGACGCCGTCGATCAGCTCGCGTGCGATATCGAGGTGTCCCGCGTGCCGGGCCGTCTCCTCGATCATGTGCAGGATGATCGTTCGGACGTCGTGGATCTCGTGGGGCATGTCGGGGGGCACGGGCACCGTCGGCTCGGCGTCGAGCGCTCTGGCCGCGACCACCCGGTCCGAACGGTCGCACTGCTCCCGATAGATGGCCAGCACGTCGTCCCACGTGAGCGGATCGGTCGCACGACTCCCCTGCGGCGCGTCGTGGTTCGAGACCGACCACGGGGCCGGGCCGACCTGGCCCGCCACCACAGCCTCGAACCAGAAGTACTCGGCTCGTGCCAGGTGCTCGACGAGGCTGAGCGGTGTCCACCGGCTCGGGACGACCGACTGCTGCACGGCGTCTGGGGCGAGACCTTCGACGATGGCGATGACGCTTCGACGCTGGGCGTCGAGGAAGGCGAGGAGGGCGGCTCGTTCCGCCGGCACGTCAGGCAAGGTCAGCAGCCTGCTCGTCGTACGCCGGCTTGAGCTCGGCCCAGCGGGTGCGCCAGTCGGCCGTGTCGTCCCCGCGGAGGTACGCCCCGAGGTCTTCGATGTGCGCCTGCCAGCCGGCCCCGTAGGCCGCGACCCCGTCGAGAGGAAGCCCCCGCTCCTCCACCAGCAGCGTCGTCTGTGTGCCGTCGGAGTCGAGCTCGGCGACGATGACGGTCTCGTCCGGCTGTCCGGGCGACATCGTCACGTGCAGCCGGCGTGGGGGTTCGCAGACGTCCACGCGGCCCGGTCCTTCCCAGCCGCTGGTGAAGCTGGCCCGGAAGTTCCCGCCGAGCTGGAGATCGCCCTTCACCTCCGCGATCCAACGAGCGAGGCGCTGCGGATCGCTGACGGCCGACCAGAGGTCGTCGATGGCGGTGTCGAACCGGTCCTCCATCCGAACGATGCCGGTGCCGTCTTGGGCTCGCATGGTGCCGACCACCCGGGCCTGTCCTCCCGTGGCTGGTGCGTTGTCGATCATGACGTTCCTCTCCGTTCGCGTTTTCCTCGTGCGACCTCCGTCTGGAGGGCATCCAGGCGTTGCTCCCACAGGACTCGGTAATGGCTGAGCCACTCATCCACCTGTGCCAGCGGACCGGGACGCAGGCTGTACACCCGGAACTGCGCCTCGTGACGTACGTCGACGAGACCGGCTTCGCGGAGGACTCGCAGGTGGCGAGACACCCCGGGGCGAGCAATCGGCAACTCTCCGGCCAGCTCGTTCACCGTCGCGGGACCCTGCCGGAGAACCTCGAGCACGGTCCGTCGACTCTGATCCGACAAGGCGTGGAGCACTGCGTCCATGGCCGTCAATGTAACCAGTCGGGTACGTATCCGTCAAGGTACCTAACGGAGGGTGGCTTTCGATCAGGTCCGGTGGAACAGCCGACGCAGGACCCCGGCCTTGCGGTCACGGTCAGGATGACCCGGACAGCGCTCGCCGGCGGGCACCGTGGCGAGCACTTGCTCGACATGCTCGCCGCAGCCAGCCCAGGTGGTCTTGCCACAGATCCGACATTGGACGGGACGACACATGATGGCTCCTTGGGATAAGAGACGGGCGTGTGGATGCCGCAGGGTGTGCGGTCAGCCGTGTGAGAAGCGGATGTCGGGGAGAAGGCGGGCAAGCCAGGTAGGCGTCCACCAGGCGGCCCGTCCCGTCAGGCGCAGCAACACCGGCAGCAGCACCAGGCGTATGAGCAGGGCGTCGAGCAGCACGGCGACCCCGAGGACGATACCCATCTCCTTTGGCGGAAGCGGTCCGGACAGGGCGAAGGTGAAGAAGACCGCGACCATGACAGCGCCTGCCGAGAAGATGACCCGGCCGGAGTGTGCGAGGGCGCCGACCATCGCCTCACGCGGGTCGCCTGAGATCTCGTAGTGCTCCTTCGCAGAGGCGAGGAGGAACACCGTGTAGTCCATCGCGATGGCGAAGATCATCGCGAAGAAGAACACCGGTGCCCAGGCGTCGAGGAACCCCTGATGTTCGAAGCCCAGGAGTCCGGAGCCCCACCCGTCCTGAAACACCAGCCGAGCGACTCCGAATGCCGCCGCGGTGGACAGCAGGCTGGCGAGCGTGCCGAGCAGGGCGAGCAGAGGCGCCTGGAGGGCCACCAGGAGCAGGAGGAAGCCCAGCGCGAGGATCACGCCGATCACGAGTGGGGCAGACCGGTCCAGCTGGCTCTTCAGGTCCAGGTTCTCCACTGCTGCTCCGCCCACCAGGGCGGATGTCGGGAGCTCGGAGCGCAGCCGGTCGACGGTCGTGGACAGCCCGGGATCGGACGGGTCGACTGAGGGAACGGCGGAGACGAGAACAAGTCCGCTGCCGTCGTTTGCGGGCTGACCGGGCAGGACGCCCGCGATCCCACGGTCGGTCTGCAGGACCCGCGTCGTCGCCGCGGCCTGGTCCCGATCGACGACGACCTGGAGGGTGCCAGGGGCTCCCTTCCCGAAAGCGTCCTTGGTCAGGTCGTAACCGACGCGTGCGCTCGCGCTGTCAGGCAGGACCTTGATCGAGGGCATCGCCGTCTTGAGACCGATCACCGGCACCGCGAGGATCAGCAGCGCGGCAAGCGCCGCCAGACCGAAGGCGACAGGGCGCCGCCAGAGTCGCTCACCCCAGGCCGTGAACGCCGCAGATCGGTGTTCTCCCGTACGGGCCCACGGCAGCGCGAGCTTGTTGATGCGTCGGTCGAGCTTGCCGAGAACCACCGGCAGCAGCGTCAGCGTGGCGCCCAGGACGAAGATGACCGCCAGCATGATGCCGCCGGCCATCGAGCGAAATGCCGGCGACGGGACCAGCATGACCGCCGACAACGAGATCAGGACCGTGGCTCCAGACAGGAGAACGGCCTTGCCCGCCGTGTCCATCGTCTCGGCAACCGAGTCCCGGGCGCTGAGGTTGCGGCCCAGCCGTGCGGAGCGATAACGAACCACCAGGAACAAGGCGTAGTCGATACCAAGAGCCAGTGCGAACATCATCGCGAAGTTCATGGCCCAGATCGAGACCGGAGTGAACTGGTTCAGCAGGACGAGCGACCCGGCCGACGCGGTGAGTCCGGCCAGCGTCAGGATCAGCGGCAGCCCGGCGGCCACGAGCGCGCCGAACGCGAAGACGAGGATGGCCAGAGTCACCGGCCACGAGAACATCTCCGACTGCAGCATCGCGTCGAGGTTGGCCGCGTTGAAGTCCGACCAGAGCATCGACGCGCCTGTCGGGCTGACCAGGACCTCGGAGGTGGACAAGGCCTCGAGAGGACCCTTGAGGTCGTCCGCCGCACGCACCATGTCGTTCGGGTCCGCGTTGGCACCCGCAACGATGACCGCTGTCTGCCCATCCGCGCTCAGCGTCGTGCCGGGCTGGGGTGAGATGACCTGCGAGATCCTCGGATCCGTCTGGAGCAGGCGCGTCGCCTCCGCGATGACCGCCTTGCCTGCGCCGCTCTCGACCGGACGGTCGGTGGTGTGCACCACCACCTGCATCGCCGTGCTGTTGGCCCCCGAGAAGTGCGACGCAGCCAGCTCGCGCACAGCGACGGAGTCGGAACCGTTCGCCTGCCACCCGGCACCGGACAGGTCGGACTCGACCCGGGGCGCGAGGATGCCGAGCGTGATGACGATGAAGACCCAGACCAGGCCGGTGGCGCGTGGATGGTCGTAGACG
>JANLYC010000141.1:0-2803 GCA_031365435.1 Nocardioidaceae bacterium | reverse complement strand
CCCAGCCCCCAGCCGTGGGACCCCACCACGTTCCCCGTCGTCAGCGGGTGCCAGAAGACCTACGCCGGCTACGACGGCAGCCTGTTCAACGCTCTCAACAAGGGTGGTGGCGGCTATCGTGACGACATCGCGCAGACCTTCCGCCGCTGGGACACCCTGTGCACCATTCCCAACGCCACGCCGGGCGACTACCTGATCCAGGTGAAGACGAACGGGCTCGGAACCGACAGCACCAACCAGGGCAACCGGTTCGCGCTTCGGGCCTTCAGCACCACCGACTCGAACGCCAAGAACGTGGTGTCGGTCTCCGGGCGCGAGCGCATGAGCATCTACTCCAACGCACCCTCGGCAACGACGGAGTTCTACCTGGCGCGCGTCCAGAGCGCCACTGCGGGCCAGATCCTGCAGATCAAGCTCTTCGACGTCGGCGACTCCACCCAGGCGGGTGTGATCCAGCTGGTCGCTCCCCCGGACTCCGGCTCGACGTTCACCAACTGCACCGCCGTCGGTGGGAGCACCGGACCAAACTTGCCGACCTGCTCGTTCACGGTCACCAACGCCACCCACCAGGGCAAGCTCGTCACGGTCCAGATCCCGATCCCCGCCAACTACTCGTGCCAGGACGCCGACCAGACCAAGTGCTGGGTCCGGCTGAAGTACGTGTATGGGTCCGGATCGGCGCCGACGGACGTGACCTCGTGGTCCGCGAACATCTTCGGCGATCCGGTCCGCCTGGTCGAGTAGGCCGCTTCGTCAGGTGAGGCCCAGCAGCTTCACGAGCGCGATCGAGGCCACGGACCGCGCCCCGTCCTTGGCGACACTCTCGGCGATCTCTCGGTCAGTCGACACGACGATGACCGGACGTCCGGTCGGCTCGGCGGCGACGAGCTCACGGATGAGGTCGTCGGCGATGACCCCGGGAGGGCTGAAGCGCACCCTGACGTGGCGCGGGGACGTGACGCCCGGCGCATGGGTGAGATCGGCACCGTCGAAGACGATCGTGGTCTCGACCGCCTTGCCTGCCACCAGCGCCGCAACCCCACTGACCAGCCGGGACCGCTGCTGCTCGAGGGGCGCATCGGACCACGCTGTCTTCGACACGTTGTAACCGTCGATGATGAGGTGGACCCGGGGCAGCTCGAGCAGCCGACGAAGCAGCCCGGGATCATCTGCCAGCAAGGCCCGGCCTATCCCCGCGGCCTGGGAGGCGACGCCCGGGTCGACAGCCGCCACCGTGTCGGCCGGCAACAGGTCAGACGGTGGCAGTGCGAGCTCGCGCCGCAGACCAGTCGCGCTCTCCATCACGGTGTCGAGCAGGAGGCGCAGCCGCATGTTCTCGCCCTCGCGGTCGTCTCGCAACGCTCGACGGTTGGCGGCAGCGTCGGACTCCAGCTGGTCGATGCGTTGCCGCAGCCGACGTTGCTCGGCGTCCGCCTCGCGTGCAGCGGTGTCGGCTCCGCGGCGTACGGCCTCGATGGCGGCCCGGTCGCGTCCGGCTGCCCCCTGCGCCTCGCGAAGCTGAGTCCTCGTCTCCCCCAGCGTGCGCCGGAGCTGCGCGTTCTCGGCCTTCACCTGATCCAGCTGCGAGCGCAGCTTCTCGCGGACGGCCTTCGTCTCTCCACGTGCCTGGTCGAGATCGGCATGAAGCTTCTCGACCGTGCCGGTCAGGTCGACGCCAGCAGCCGCCGCGTCCGCGGCCTGCCGTTCGGCGCGGTCCACCAGCTGCTGCCAGCCGTCCGGACGAAGCAGGTACGCGAGCGCCGCCGCGTCCTTCAGGTCGCCGTCGCCGATTCCGTCACCGGCCTCGACCCGGGCGGCCAGGTCGCTCGCGGCTGCCCGCACCTGGGTCGAGAGATGCTCGCGGAAGTCGGCATCAGCATCGAGCGTCTGGAGGAGCTGTTGACCGATGAGCTTGCGCCGCTTGGCGGGCGCAAAGGACATGGCCCGCCGCAGTGGTGGCGGGACCTGTGGCTCGGGCATCGTCGCCAGGCCGTCCGAGGCCAGTGCCAGGACCCGGTTGCGGAGCGCCCCCGGCAGCTCCTCGCGCCGCTGCGGGGCCCGCTCTGGCGTCACGAGGGGACCTCGCCCGCGTCCGCCCCGGGCCGCAGCACAGTTTCGACGGCGTCGTCGCGACCGCACCAACGGCAGACCACCGCGCGCACCGACTCCTCGACCGTCTCGGTCTCCTCCACCTGTGGCTCGCCGGAAAGATCGACATGCCAGAACTCCCGGGTCGTCGCCGTCCGGACGACATCAAACCGGGTCAGATTGCCACATGCGCTGCACCGCCACCGCTGGGTGGGCTCGGGCAGGTGAGACATGCATTGGCTCCTGGCTCGCGGGTGCGGACGACGTACTCCATCAGGGTAGTGGCGCGCTCCGCCCCCGCTGGACCAAACGTGTCGACCTCCATCGGCCGTTCGGTCATTTCACCCGGTCACGAGGCGTCACCGCCCCGCTACTCAACTAAATTCGAACCAGCACCCACAAAGGAGCCGACATGGTGATGAGCGCACGCGCACGCCACGAGCAGGCGACGGCCCATCCGGCCGCCCGCTCAGCTGCTGCCACGCGCCCAGAGCTCGACGACACGGTCGTCATCGTCCCGATGTACAACGAGGCTGCGGTCATCGCAGCCGTGGTCCGGCAGCTACGCCGGTCCTTCCCGCATGTCGTCTGCGTCGACGACGGCAGCGCGGACGACTCCGCGGCCGCGGCGACGGAGGCGGGCGCGCTCGTCGTACGCCACCCGGCCAACCTCGGCCAGGGGGCGGCCCTGCAGACGGGGATCGAGTTCGCCCTG
>JANLYC010000115.1:0-2202 GCA_031365435.1 Nocardioidaceae bacterium | reverse complement strand
CCGGTTCACTTGTACTCGCATCGGTAGGTCCCTTGACCTTGCAGGCTGAAGGCACCCGTGCCGATCGGCAGGAGCGATGGGGCGTCATACGTGGCCGTGACGGACAGCTTGCTGGTGTCGCTCGACGAGCTGCAGGGCATGGTGGTCGCTCCTGCCGACGGCGTCACAGTCGAGCTGTTCGCGGCCGAGGTGCACACCGTCGACGTGGTGGATCCCGTCACGAGCTGGACGACGACGCCGACCTGCGTTCCCGTCATGCCGATCGTCCCTGAGTTGCCGCGGACCTGGCTGATCACGTCTGAGCAGGTGCGGCTGGACACGATGTTGACCACCCCGTAGCGCGCGCCGCTGCGTGCACCGCCGGAGAGGGCAGCAGACTGGGCCATGACGAGGCCCCACTGGATCACCCCGAAGACCAGCAGGATGAGGAGGGGGAGGACCAAAGCGAATTCGACAGCCACCGCGCCCTGCTCGGGCCGTCGCCTCCGATGCTTGGTCGTACGGATGTTCACGACAAAATTCTGTCAGCCAGATTCGCCGCGATACACCTCCCCAGCGAAGTCTGACCGAAAGGACGAGCGGCGATTCCTCCCATCAGCCGGTCCTGACTGTGAGTTATGTCCCCACTACTGAAACGTGCACCCGGCAGGATTCGGACTAATCCGAACGGCTGCCCGCGGCACCACTCTTCGGGCAGAAACCGCCCATCTTCCCCATCCGGACAGGCATCGCTCCCTACATTCGACGAATGGCCCAAAGAACTCGTCGGGGGTTGCTGCCCAGCATCCGAGGCCGACTCCAAGCACGGCGCTCCCAACGTGGAGCCGTCGCTGTCGAAGCAGCGCTCATCACCCCGATCTTCGTGCTGCTCGTGTTCGGCATCATCGAGTTCGGCCTCATGTTCAAGGACTATCTCGCCGTCGTCTCCTCGGTCCGGGCCGGCGCCCGGATCGCTTCCGCCGAGCCGCGCAACCTCAACTTCGCCACCGATGCCGCCGCGCAGATCGCCCGCGAAGGTGCCGCCCTCGATCTCGCCAACGTCTCCGAGCTCTGGGTCTACAAGGCCAACAAGTCCACCGGTACACCGGTCGGCTTCAGCGACTTCAGCAACTGCACGACCTGCGTGAAGTTCAAGTGGGACACCTCCACCAAGAAGTTCGTGCAGATCGCCGGCACCAACTGGGACTACACCACTCAGAACGCCTGCGCGGGAGACCCGGCCCACGACAGCATCGGCGTCTACGTCAAGTACCGGCACCCCTCCGTCACGTCGCTCATCGTCAAGGACTTCGACCTGCAGTCGAGCACCGTCATGAGCTTCGAGCCGCAACCGCAGACCTCGCCCTGCAAATGAACGGCAGCGTCGCGCGACGACTTCGGGGCGGGAGAGGACGCTCCGAGGACGGCTACGTTGCGATCCTGACGATCCTGCTCTTCACCACCCTCTTCGGGATGTGTGCCTTCGCCGTCGACGTGGGCAACTGGTACTACACCGGCCAGCGGGCCCAGCGCGCAGCGGACGCGGCAGCACTCGCGGGCGTTCCCAACCTTCCGGGCGACCAGGCGGCAGCATTTGCTGACGCACGGGCGTTCGCCAAGGCGAACGGGTTCGACGACGCTTCGTCGACCGTCTCGGTGATTCCGAGCATCGACGGTCTGCCGACCAGGTTGCGCGTGACCACGACCATGGAGGTGCAGAACCAGTTCGGCATCCTCTTCGGCCTCGGGCACACCACCATCTCCCGAACCGCGGTGGCCGACTATGCCGGTCCCGTGCCGATGGGTAGCCCCTGCAACGAGTTCGGGAACGACCCGGAGGACGCCGGTATCAAGAGCGCCAACTGCGCCGACACCGGCATGTTCTGGGCCAACGTCGGCGCCCCGAGAGCCCCCAAGAGATCCGGCGATGCCTACCAGAACGGCGACTGCACGTCGGGCGAGGATGGCTGCGGCGCCGGCGGCACGAACGCCGAGTACGACACCAACGGATACTTCTACCAGGTCACGCTCCGCGCGCCGGTCCAGAACCTCACCCTGCAGGCCTTCGATCCGGCGCTCATCGACGTCGGTGACCTGTGCACCACCAACAACCTCTCGGCGGCGAAGACCTTGCCACCGGCCAGGACGGCGCCGGTGACCGACCCGGCGACCCGGTATGCGAACGGTCAGTCCAGCCCGTTCTGCACCGGAGACATCCGCTTC
>JANLYC010000105.1:0-2122 GCA_031365435.1 Nocardioidaceae bacterium | reverse complement strand
CGCTTGCGGGGCTGGTTGTCGTGCTGCTCGGACTGGTCGTGACCGCCGGGCTCTACTCCGCATTCAGGCCCGCGGTCGCCGGGGAGACGGCCAAGTCCGACGCCCAGCTGATCGCCCAGGGCCGCCAGCTGTTCACGGTCGGCTGCGCCTCATGCCACGGTCTCAACGCCGAGGGCCTCCTGACCAAGGGCGGCGGCAACTACGGCCCGCCCCTCGTGGGGGTCGGCGCCGCCGCGGTCGACTTCCAGGTCAGCACCGGTCGGATGCCTGCTCAGCAGCCGGGTACTCAGATGCCTCAGAAGAAGGTCGTCTACAACGACCAAGAGGTCGAGGCACTGGCCGCGTACGTCGCCTCGCTTGGTCCTGGTCCCAGCATCCCCGACGCCGCCGAGCTCGACACCACCAACGCCGACGTCAGCAGGGGCATGCAGTTCTTCCTCACCAACTGCTCGGCCTGCCACAACTTCGCCGGCCAGGGCGGGGCGCTTCGCAGCGGCCGCTACGCCCCGAGCCTGATGAACGTCTCCGACAAGCACGTCTGGGAGGCGATGATCACCGGGCCGCAGCAGATGCCGGTCTTCTCCGACGAAGTGCTGACCCCCCAGGACAAGCGCGATGTGATCGCGTTCGTCAACTCACTGCAGACACAAACCGCATACGGCGGTGACGCGCTCGGGAGCCGAGGACCTGTCACCGAAGGACTGTTCGGCTGGCTGCTCGGCATCGGGAGCCTTGTCCTCGTCGCCGTGTGGATCGCCAACAACGGGGCCCGGGCCGGGAAGAAGAAGGCATGACGACACATCGCGGCGACCTCGAGTCGCAGAACGCCCAGACGACCGAGGGTCCGATCACCAACCCTGGGTTGCCTGAGCACCAGCCGCGGCCTACCGATGTCGACCCCGCCCTGGAGCGTCGGGCCGAACGTCAGGTGGCGGGCATGTTCCTGCTGTCGGCGGTCCTTCTGGTGGCGTTCGCCGTCGCCTACTTCACCATCGACAACGGTCCCAGCGGTGATGTCGTCCTCGGACTGGGTGCTTCCAACCTGTTCCTCGGACTGACGCTCGGTCTCGCTCTGCTGCTGATCGGCATCGGGCTCATCCAGTGGGCTCGCAAGCTGATGGGTGACCACGAGATCATCGAGTACCGCCACGGTGCGGCTTCGAGCCCGGAGGACATCGAGGAGTCCCTCGCCGCCTTCGAGACCGGAGTGGCGGAGTCGGGCTTCACCCGACGCAGCCTCATCCGCAACAGCTTGCTGACCAGCCTCGGGCTACTGGGCATCCCCGCGGTGGTGCTGCTGCGCGATCTCGGGCCACTGCCCGGTGACAACCCAGCGAAGACCGTCTGGAAGGCCGGAGTCCGGGTCGTCAACGACGTGTCCGGAGCGCCGATCAAGCCGAGCGACCTCGTGGTCGGACAGCTGGTCAACGCCGAGCCGTCGCTCTTCTTCGAGAGCGAAGACGCGAACGGCAACGTCGTGCCCGCGGCCTACGAGGGCGTCGAGCTGCAGAATGCCAAGGCCAAGGCCGCGGTCATCATGGTCCGGATGGATCCCGCGGACATCACCCCCAGCACGAAAGCGAAGAACTGGGGCATCGACGGCATCTTGTGCTTCTCCAAGATCTGCACCCACGTCGGGTGCCCCATCAGCCTCTGGGAGCAACAGACCCACTCGGTCTTGTGCCCGTGCCACCAGTCGACGTTCGACCTGGCCGACAACGCCAAAGTCATCTTCGGCCCAGCGGCCCGTCCGCTCCCGCAGCTGCCCCTCGCCGTCGACGAAGAGGGTTACATCGTGGCAACGGCCGACTTCGATGAACCGATCGGCCCCAGCTACTGGGAACGAGGGTGACGCGCTCATGACAACGACGACCGAGCCAGGCACGACCCCGGTACGCACCGGGGCTCACACCAAGAAGAAGGGCGGCGGACCCGTCGCCTGGATGGATGACCGCGTCGGGCTGGCCGGCCTGATGAAGAAGCAGCTGCGGAAGGTCTTCCCCGACCACTGGTCGTTCATGCTGGGTGAGATCGCGTTGTGGAGCTTCGTCATCCTGCTGCTCACCGGCGTCTTCCTGTCGCTGTGGTTCAAGCCCAGCATGGAAGAAGTCACCTACATGGG
>JANLYC010000404.1:0-5041 GCA_031365435.1 Nocardioidaceae bacterium | reverse complement strand
AGCCGGAATTGGCACAGTCTGAACCCGGCCGCAGCCGGGATGGTCGGAAGTGAGCCGGCCGGAGCCGGCGGGTCAGATCAGAAAGGCGGCTCGTCCGAACCACCGGCCGGAGCGGCCCAGGGGTCGCTGCCGCCCTGGTTGGACTGCTGCCCACCGCCGACGGGCGCCGACGTGGCCCACGGGTCGTTACCGCCCTGGTTGGACTGCTGCCCAGCGGCGGGCGAGCTGCTGCCGGAGTAACCACCGTCGCCACCGGACCGGCTGGCCCGGGTCACTTTGGCGGTCGCGTTGCGCAGGCTCGGACCCACCTCGTCGACGTCGATCTCGAAGACCGTGCGCTTCTCGCCTTCGCGGGTCTCGAAGCTGCGAGCCTTGAGCCGACCCTGTACGAGCACCCGCATGCCGCGCTGGAGCGACTCAGCGACGTTTTCGGCCGCCTGTCGCCAGACCGCGCACGTCATGAACAGCGTCTCGCCGTCCTTCCACTCGTTCGTCTGCTTGTCGAACGTGCGTGGCGTCGACGCGATGCGGAAGTTGGCGACCGCGGCTCCCGACGGCGTGAAGCGGAGGTCAGGGTCATCGACGAGGTTGCCGACAATGGTGATGGTGGTTTCGCCTGCCATGGGCAAGCCTCCCTAAGAGATCACGGTGGGTCAGTTTGGCCAGACGATCAGTGGATTTCGGGTCGCATGACCTTGGTGCGCATCACGGACTCGTTGAGACCGAGCTGACGATCGAGTTCCTTGACCGTAGCGGGCTCTGCCGACAAGGTGACGACGGCATAGATGCCCTCGTTCTTCTTGTTGACTTCGTACGCGAGGCGACGGCGGCCCCAGACGTCGACGGACTCGACGCTGCCACCGTCTTGACGGACGAGGTTGAGGTACTGGTCGAGCGACGGCTGGACCGTACGCTCTTCGAGGTCGGGGTCGAGAATGACCATGAGCTCATAGTTACGCAAGTGACATCCACCTCCTGTGGACTCTGCGGTCACGGTCTCTCCGTGACAGGAGGTCACATCGATGCGACCGGGCGACCGGATCGCGGCTGATGTGGTGCTACCCGGCGTCGTGCCGGGTCAGCGCAGGCCAGATTATCAGCGCAGCGTCGTACGACGGAAATCGTCGTCCACAGGCTCAGACCGACGCGGGCACGAGGAGCTCACCGTCGAGGATGATCACGGCCGGCACGGCAAGGACAGCCGGATCGTCGCGCGGGTCCTCGCGATAGGCCACCAGGTCGGCCGGCGCCCCCTCCTCGACGAGCGGGAGACCGAGCCACGACCGGGCCGTCCACGACCCCGCCCCGAGGGCGGCCTCGACAGGAACGCCGGCAGCGATGAGCAGCTCGATCTCGCGCCGTACCATCCCGTGCGGGACCATCCCGGCGTCGGTGCCGGCCAGCACCCGCACCCCGTCGGCAACCGCCTGCCGGATCACCTCCGGCTGTGCGTCCAGGCACGTCTCTACGTGCCTGATCGCGCTCTCGGAGTAGCCGACATTGCGGACCAGGCCGCGGACGGCGTCATTGATCGAGCAGGTGGGGACCCAGGTGACGTCCGCCTGCCGGAGCACCGGCAGCAGATCCAGTGTCATGAAGCTGCCGTGCTCGAGCGAGTCGACACCGGCATCGAGGGCTCCGCTGATCACCTCGGGCACCGTGCAGTGGACCGACACCCTCCCGCCTGCCCCGTGCACCGCCGCCGTCACCTGCGCCAGGGCTGCGTCGGTGAACGTCCGGGTGATGCCGTCGCCGCCCAGCGGCGAGTCGCCGATCAGCTTGACCCAGGCCCCGCTCCACGCCAGCTCCTCGAGCGCCGCCTCGACGAGCCCTCCCTCGTCGACCTCCCTCGCCAGACCGGGAAAATACCTTCCGGGCGGGGACAGGAAACGGCCGGCAGTGGTGATGCGCGGCAGCCCGTCGGCCGGCCCCAGGTCGCGCGACTCGTGGTCGGGGCTGCCTGGCTCGCGCAGCGCCAGCACGCCGGCATCGAGATGGCTCCGCGCTGGCCACCACCCGCTCGGCCGCGGAGGCAGCGTCCCCGGCGGGGCTCGCCAACGAGAGGTGGGCATGCACGTCGACCAGGCCCGGAAGGATCACGGCGTCATCGAGGAGGAGCCGGGCGGACTCGACCGGGTCGAAGGTGATCCTGCCGTCGACGACGTACACGTCGCGGGCCGTGCCGCCGGGCAGCACCGTGCCTCTGAGCCGGTATGCGGGTGGCTTCACGGCCCCCCTCACCTTCGTCCATGGAGTAGTCGATGCCGCCATGATGCTCCAACCCTCCCGCGTTGGCCACCACCCGGGTGAGGACGGACGTGTGACTGGTCCTGGACTCGTCAGGAGTACGCCGGACTACTCCGTCGTGATCGCCTCGAGCACGTTGAGCTTTGCTGCCCGGCGAGCCGGCAGCACGGCGGCGAGCACACCGACCAGTCCCGACGCGACGAGGAAGATCAGGAGCGTCACCCACGGAATCCCGAGCACGTCGAGGCCCTGGTCGGCGATGGCGCGCTGCAGGGCGATCCCGAAGATCAGACCCATGGCGATGCCGAGCGCGGCTCCTAGCAGCGCGATCGCCACTGACTCCAGACGAACCATCTGGCGGAGCTGCCGACGGCTCAGCCCGATCGCCCGGAGGAGGCCGACCTCGCGCGTGCGCTCGATCACCGACAAGGCCAGCGTGTTGATGATCCCCAGCACCGCGATCACGATCGCCAGTCCCAGCAACGCGTAGACGATGAAGAGGAACTGGTTGACGAAGCTGAGTTGCTCGTCGACGAACTCCTGGGGATTCTTGAGGCTGACCGTGGGCAGGTCCTTCAGCACCTTGTCGATCGAGCTTCTGACCTGGTCGATGTTCGCACCAGGCTCCGTCGTGATGAACAGCAGCGAGTCCGCCGGTTTGAGCCCCCCGCGCTCCATCGTGTCCAGGCCCACGATGTACTGCGTCGGCATCGAGTTGGCCACGAACAGACCGGCGACCGAGACCTTGAGCGGTTCGTCGTTCTGGAATCTCAGGGTCGCCGTGTCGCCGACCTGCAGGTGGTTGCTGTCGGCCACGTTCGCGTCCACCAGGATCCCGTTGCTGGGGAATCCAACCTGACCCGCAGTCATGTCGACGTTGAGAGCCTGGCTCAGCTGGTTGGGGTCGGCGGCGCCGATAAAGCTCGTCTCGCCGTCAACCTTGCCGGGAGCCTGCCTGAACTGCGCGACCCCGGCCACGCCGTCGATCGGACGGATCTCGGCCGCGAGCGCCGGCGAGAACGGCGTCTGGATCGCGTTGCTCACGACCAGCTGCGAGTTCACAGCAGCACTGATGACCTTGTCGAAGCTCGCCTTCGTCGAGGCGCCGAGGATCGACATGAGCGCGACCAGGGTGAGACCGATCATCAACGCGCTCGCCGTCGCGGCGGTGCGCCGCGGGTTGCGCAACGAGTTCTGCTTGGCCAGCACGCCGACGGTCCCGAACAGCTTGCGGTAGAGCACACCGAGTCCGCGGATCAAAGGGATGCCCAGCACGGGACTCATCAACGCAACGCCGATGAGAATGGCGAGCATCCCGAGACCGACGAGCGAAACCCCCGAACCGCCTGATCCGGCGAAGCCCAGCACGATCCCGGCGACCCCGAGGACTGTCAGTCCCATGCCGCCTACGAAGCGCTTGCGCAGCGCGGACTCCGGAAGCGCCACATCGTCACGCATCGCGGCGACCGGAGCGATCTTCGAAGCCCGTCGGGCCGGCAAGTATGCCGCGAACATGGTGACGACGAGACCGACCGCGTAACACACGATGATCGTCCGGAGCTTGAGGGGGAAGTCGGCCCCGGTCAGATCGAGCCCGAAGGTCGCAAACAGGGCCCTGATCCCGAGCGCCAGCAGGTAGCCGACGCCGAGGCCGATCGTGGAACCGATCAGGCCCACGCTGAACGCCTCCAGCAGGACTGACCGACGTACCTGACGACGAGATGCACCCATGGCCCGCAGCAACGCAAGCTCACGACTGCGCTGAGCAACCAGGATGGAAAAGGTGTTGATGATCAGGAACGTGCTGACCACGACCGCGACGGCCGCGAACACCAGCAGGAAGATGTTGATGAACTTCAGCTGGTCGGCGATGTCACTCTTGTTCTTCTCTGCGTACGCGTCGCCCGCCGTCGCGGTGAGTCCGGGTGGCAGGACGCCACGGACGGCCGTGGTGGCTTGCTGCTGGGTGACTCCGTCGGGGATGTTGACCGAGATGCTCGTGAAGACGTCCTTGCCGCCGAAGAAGACGTCGTGCATGGTCTGCACGTCGAAGACAGACAAGGTGGCACCGACCAAGCCCCCCTTGGACCCGAACTCGACCAGACCGGTGAGCTTGGCCTTCATGGTCGGCGGATCAACCGGGGTGACGAGTGTGACGGTGGCACCGATCTGGTAGCCCGCCTTGTCTGCCGCGGCTGAATCGAGCGCGACCTCCCCTGGACCCGTGGGCAACGCCCCTTCGGCGAGCGTCAGGATCTGGTCACCCGTCAACGAGCGGGCCTCGGTGTAGTTGAAAGCGAAGCCCGGCGGTCCGTTCCCACCCACGAGCTTGCCGTTGGCCCCGATCACGTAGACACCCTGCATCTGGGCCACACCGTAAGCCTTCTCGACCTCGGGCAAGGCGTTGACGTCGTCGACCACCGAGGCAGCAATGGTCCGGGTGTCCTGCATGGAGTCGAAGTTGTTGGCGCCTTTGGGGGCGATCTCGACGTCTGAGGTCGTACCGGACACGATCCCGTTGAAGGCACCCCCGAGGGCGTCGGTGAAGATGAACGAGCCGGCGACGAAGGCGACGCCGAGCACGATGGCGAACCCGCTCAGCGCCAGCCGGATCTTGCGCGCCATCAGGTTGCGCCAGGTGACCTTCCACATGGGCGATCAGGCTCCCGCGGCGGTGCCGGCGGTCTCGCGGGCGCTCAGCTCACGCATCTTGTCCAGCACGCTGTCGGACGTCGGTTCCCGCAGCTCGTCGACGATCTTGCCGTCGGCCAGGAAGACGACCCGGTCGGTGTAC
>JANLYC010000088.1:0-3828 GCA_031365435.1 Nocardioidaceae bacterium | reverse complement strand
CGTCTCGTGTCGCGTCGAGGACGAACAAGGACCCCCCTCAGAGGATCGCGCCGGGCCGGTAGGCGGCCGCGTCGGGTGCCGCGGCCACCAGCTGCTCGATCCGGCGTACGACCGCGTCGACCTGCGAGACAGCCGCCCCCGTGAACGACAGCGGCTCGGCAACGAGCGCCGCGAGATCCGCGGCCGACAGTCCGAGACGGTCGTCGGCGGCCAGCCGGTCGAAGAGGTCATTGCCCTCGCTGCCCTTCTCACGCATCTCGAGCGCGACCGCCACCGCGTGCTCCTTGATCACGTCGTGGGCGACCTCGCGGCCGACGCCCCGGCGGACGGCCGCCATCAGGACCTTCGTCGTGGTGAGGAAAGGCAGGTAGCGTTCGAGCTCCCGGTGGATCACTGCCGGAAACGCGCCGAACTCGGCCAGCACCGTCAGGAACGTCTCGAAGAGCCCGTCGACCGCGAAGAAGGCGTCCGGCAGGGCCACCCGCCGCACGACACTGCACGAGACGTCGCCTTCGTTCCACTGGTTTCCCGCCAGCTCGCCGACCATCGACAGGTGGCCGCGCAGGATGACCGCAAGACCGTTGACCCGCTCACACGAGCGCGTGTTCATCTTGTGCGGCATCGCGCTGGAGCCGACCTGGCCGGGCTGGAAACCCTCGGTGACGAGCTCGGCGCCGGCCATCAACCGGATCGTGGTGGCGAGGTTGCTGGGACCGGCCGCGCACTGCACGAGCGCGGAGACGACGTCAAAGTCCAGGGATCGCGGGTACACCTGACCGACGCTGGTCAGCACGTGCTCGAACCCGAGGTGGCGCGCGACCGACTGCTCGAGCGCGGCCAGCTTCGCGGAGTCGCCACCGAGCAGGTCGAGCTGGTCCTGGGCCGTGCCGACCGGACCCTTGATCCCGCGCAGCGGGTAGCGGGCGATGAGGTCGTCGAGCCGACCCAGCGCCACCAGCATCTCGTCGGCGCTGCTCGCGAACCTCTTGCCGAGCGTGGTGGCCTGGGCCGGCACGTTGTGGCTGCGGCCGGTGAGCACCAGGGCTCGATGCTGGGCGGCGAGCTCTCCGAGCCGCGCGATCGTGGCGACCATCCGGGTCCGGACCACCAGCAGCGAGTCGCGGATCTGCAGCTGCTCGACGTTCTCGGTCAGGTCCCGGCTCGTCATCCCCTTGTGGATGTGCTCGAGCCCCGCCAGCGCACAGAACTCCTCGATCCGCGCCTTGACGTCATGCCGGGTGCGGCGTTCGCGCTCAGCGATGCTCGCCAGGTCGACCTGGTCGACGACGCTCTCGTAGGCCTCGACGACACCGGCAGGGGTCTCGACCCCGAGCTCGGTCTGCGCCTTGAGGACGGCGATCCACAACCGTCGTTCGGCGACCACCTTGGCCTCGGGCGACCAGATCCGCTGCGTCTGGACAGAGGCGTAGCGGCTGGCCAGCACGTTCGCGATCGTCACGGCGTCATCTTCCCATGTGCCGCCGCCCCGACCGCGGTCGCTGGTCAGCCCGGCGGCTGGAACCGCTGCCACGGAACGGCCTGTTCGAAGGCTGCTGCTGCACGCAAGGTCAGGGCGTCGGACCATCGTGGCCCCATCACCTGCAGACCGACCGGCAACCGGTTCTTCCCCAGACCGGCAGGAACCGAGGTCGCCGGCATGCCGGTGAGGTTGGCCGGCAGGCAGCTGGTGCACCAGTCGTCGAAGAACGGGTCGACAGGCTCGCCCTCGATCTGCGGAGGCGTGGCAACACCGACGTCGAATGCCGTGAGCTGCATGGTCGGAGTGAGCATGAGGTCGAAGACCTCGAAGAACTCCGCCCAGACACGCGTATAGCGCGCCTTCGCGTGCAAGGCGTCGACGTACTCCCCTCCGGTGACGCCGCGCCCTGCCTCCACCAGCTCGGCCGTGCCCGGCGACATCAGCTCCCGCGCGGACGCGAGCAACGGGCCCTCGGACGAGAACCCCTCGGCGAGCGCGATGGTGTTCCACAGCTCGGTAGGGTGGGCGACCTCCGGGGCTGCCTCGACCAGCTCGCAGCCCAGCTCGGAGAAGAGCCCGACCGCTTCGGCGAACACGGCACGCACGTCCTCATCGACCGGGAGCATGCCGAGGTCGCTCGACCAGGCCACCCGCAACCCACGCAGGTCACCGGGTGAGGCCACCGCCTCGAGCTGAGCGAGAGACGGACCGCCGGGATAGCTCATGTCATCCGCCGCGGCGGGTCCGGCGATGGCCGAGAGCATGAGAGCGGCATCTCTGACAGAGCGGGTGATCGGGCCGTCGACCGACAACGTCTTCCATCCCTTGAAGCCGGGTTCCTTCGGCACGAGCCCGAACGTCGGCTTGTGCCCGACGACCCCGCAGAAGGACGCCGGGATGCGGATGGAGCCTCCCCCGTCGGTACCGAGAGCGAGCCGGGTCAGACCGGCAGCGACGGATGCGCCGGCACCACCGCTCGACCCACCAGGCGTGCGCTGGAGATTCCAGGGGTTGCGGGTCAGCCCGTGAACCAGGTTGTCGGTGAAGCCCCGGTAGCAGAACTCCGGGTTGTTCGTCTTCCCGACGATCACGGCTCCGGCCGCCCGCAGGCGCGCCACCGGCACCGCGTCCTCGCCGGGGACGAAGTCGCGCAGGGCGAGTGACCCGTTGGTCGCGGGTTCGCCGGCCATCCAGATGTGATCCTTGACGGACACCGGCACCCCGAGCAGCGGCGGCAACCGACCACCGCGTCGTACTGCCTGGTCCGCCTCCCGCGCCGCGGCCAGCGCCGACTCGTCGAAGACGATGGTGAAGGCATTGAGGCGCGGCTGGCTCTCGTGGATCTGCTGCAAGGCGCTCGTCACCACTTCGACCGACGTCAGACGACCAGCTCTGATGTCCGCTGCCGTCTGCCAGCCGTCGGTCGCCGCGTTCTCGTTCACCGTCAGTGCGTCGCCTCCGGCCTCATGTGCTCGCGGGCGATCCGCTCGAGCTCGACAGCCTCGGCCTCGGCTATCCGGGTTTCGGCCTCGACGTCGATCGACTGCGCCAGCACGTAGTACAGGATGCCGGCGACGGGCAACCCGATGAACAGCGAGATGTCTGCTCCGTGCAGATCGTTGGCGACGAAGCCGGTGTACTTGCTGGTGCTCAGGAACGGCAACATGGCCGCGAAGCCGACGAGGTAGGAGACGATGCCGCGCCAGGCCCAGCGCCCGTACATCCCGACCGGGTTGAAGATTTCGGCGATCGCGTAGTGCCCCCGTCTCACGATGTAGTAGTCCACGAGGTTCACCGCCGTCCACGGGATGAACAGGTACAGCACCAGCAGCAGGAAGTCCTCGAAGTTGACCAGGAAGTTCTCGCCGATGAGGAGCGCGGGCACCAAGGAAAGGACCGCTGTGAACACGATCGTGGAGGTGCGCAGCCCGCTGGTCGGTCGCACCTTCTTGAGCGAGTCGAGCGCGCTGATCAACGTGAGCGATCCCCCGTACATGTTCAGCGCCGTGACGGAGATCAGGCCGAGTGCGGAGAACACCAGCACGATCGACCCGAACCCGTTGAAGACGGTGTCTCCTGAGTCCTTCAGCGAGCTGATGGTGTCGAAGTTCGCGGCCGCCCAGGCAGCCAGCGCCGCGCCGAGACACATGAGCCAGATGGCGCCCAGCGCCGATCCCCAGTACGTCCAGAGGAACGTCCGCCGAACTGTGACGTCGGGTGGCAGGTAGCGCGAGTAGTCCGACACATAGATGGCCCAGCTGATCTGGTAGCCCGCCACGGCACCGAACTGGATCAGGAACGGCGTCCAGCTGAAGGTGCCAGGGTCGAAGGAGCCGGCCGGGTAGTCC
>JANLYC010000037.1:0-8806 GCA_031365435.1 Nocardioidaceae bacterium | reverse complement strand
CGGCGCGTTCTCGACCTCGGTTGTGGTGCCGCCCAATGTGCTCGCTGGTTGCGCCTCCAGGGCGCCACGGCCATCGGTCTCGACCTCTCCTTTCGCCAGCTGCAGCACGCTCACCGCATCGACCAGGAAACCGGCGCCGCCGTTCCCGTTGTGTGTGGATCCGCCGGCAAACTGCCGTTCGCCGACATGTCGTTCGACGTGGTCGCGTCAGCCTTCGGCGCGCTGCCGTTCGTGGTCGACGTCCTGCAGGCGGTCGGTGAGGTGACCCGGGTGCTCCGACCGGGCGGGCTGTTCGCCTTCTCGGTCGTGCATCCGGTCCGCCGGATGTTCCCGGACGACCCGAGCCGCGGTGGCTTCACGATCACGCGGTCCTACTTCGACCGCTCGGCGTACGTCGAGGTGAGCCAGGACGGAAGCCCGTCATACGTCGAGCCGCACCACACGATGGGTGACTGGGTCGGCGTTATCGACGCCGCCGGCCTGCGGCTGCACCGCCTTGTCGAGCCCGAGTGGCCGGCCGGTCATGACCGGGTCTGGGGCGGCTGGGGACCTGTTCGCGGGGCGTTGCTGCCGGGCACCGCGATCTTCGTCACCCGCAAGCCCTGACCACCTCCGTTGCGGCGACACGGGTCATGCGCACGGCCAGGTCCACGGGCTCAGGCAGACTGTCCCGTATGGAGCGCGAACCGGTAGCGACCGGGGCGTCGTACGACGCCGCCACGACTCCAGGTCCGCTGACCCCGGTCAGGGCAACCGGGGTCGTCGCCCTCGGCATGATGGCGATGAACGCGATGGCTTATGCGTTCACCCTGCTCGCGGCCCACGTGCTCGGGCCGGCGGACTTCGGCGGCGTGAGCGCCCTGCTCGGCATCCTCATCGTCGGCGCAGTGGGATCCCTCGCCGTGCAGGCCACCGCAGCTCGTCGGCTCGCGACCTGTCCGCCGCATCACGCGGCAGCCGTGGTCCGGGACGTCCTGCTCAGCTGCGCCCGCCTGACCGCGTTGATCGGCCTCCTCCTGCTGCTCCTGACGCCAGTCATCGACTCCCTGCTGCACCTGGACGACGCCGTCGCAGGCAGCATGGTGGCATTCTCGACGGTGCCGACCACGATGATGGGTGCCTACGCCGGCATCACTCAAGGCCAACGCCGATGGTCGACGTTGGCCGCGATCTATGCGGCGCTGGGGCTCGGGCGGCTGGTCGGTGGCGCCGCCGCGATGCTCATCGACCCGACCCTGCGCTCGGCGATGATCGGGCTCGCCATCGGCAGCCTGCTGCCGCTCGTCGTCGGCGCCGCGACCACGCGGCTGCCGCCCGCGAGCCACGACAGCGACCACGCGCCGCTGCTGTCGGAGCTGTGGAGGAACGGCCACACGCTGTTGGCGTTCTTCGTCTTCACCAACCTCGACGTCCTGCTCGCTCGCCATCTCTTCGACAGTACGCATGCCGGCGTCTACGCGGCCGGCGCGATTCTCGTCAAGACCTGCCTGTTCCTGCCGACATTCGTGCTCGTCGTCGCATTCCCGACGATGGCGGCGGATCGGAGCGGTCGGCCGTGGCTGCGCCCGACGCTCATCGTGCTCGGCCTCGGCGCGCTGGCTGTCGTCGCTGCCTGGTTGCTTCCCGACCTTGCCGTGGCGTTCGCCGGTGGCAGCGGGTACGCCGACCTGGGCGACGTGGCCTGGCTGTTCGCGATCGAGGGCACGATCTTCGCGGCCTTGCAGATCCTGGTCTATGACACGATCGCCGGGCAGGCACACGCCACGTACGTTCTCTGGACCGGCGCTGCGGTGATCGCCCTGCTCTCCATCACCCTGCTCGACTCCGTCAGCGGCCTGGTCACGGTCGTGATCGCGGTCGCGGCGGGTGTCGGGCTAGTGACCAGCCTCATGCCAGGTGCGGCCCACACCGACTGACACCTCGAGCGGGACCGCCAGATCGGCCGCGGACGCCATCTCGCGCCGCACCAGGGCTTCGAGCACCTGACGCTCAGCCGGCGCCACCTCGAAGACGAGCTCGTCATGGACCTGCAGCAGCATGCGTGAACCAAGACTCTCGGCCCGAAGGGCGGCGTCGACCCGCAGCATCGCCACCTTGATGATGTCGGCCGCGCTGCCCTGGATGGGCGCGTTGAGCGCCATCCGCTCGGCCATCTCGCGGCGCTGCCGGTTGTCGCTCGTCAGGTCGGGCAGGTAGCGACGCCGGCCAAGCAGGGTCTCGGTGAAGCCGGAGCGCCGTGCCTCCTCGACGACGCCGTGGAGATAGTCACGCACCCCGCCGAACCGCTCGAAGTACTCATCCATGAGGCCCCGCGCCTCGCTGGTCTCGATCTTGAGCTGCTGGCTCAGGCCGTAGGCGGACAGTCCGTATGCCAGCCCATAGTTCATCGCCTTGATCTTGGAGCGCTGAGCCTGGCTGACCTCGCCGGCATCCACACTGAAGACCCGCGCCGCCATCACCGAGTGGAAGTCCTCGCCGGAGTGGAAGGCCTCGATGAGGCCGGCGTCGTCGGACACGTGGGCCATGATCCGCATCTCGATCTGGCTGTAGTCGGCGGTCAGCAGCGACTCGAACCCTGCGCCGACCATGAAGGCCTCGCGGATGCGCCGGCCCTCCTCCGTGCGGATCGGGATGTTCTGCAGGTTGGGCTCGGTGGAGGACAACCGCCCGGTGGCAGCGATCATCTGGTTGAACGTCGTGTGGATGCGACCGTCCTCGGCGACGGTCTTGAGCAGCCCCTCGACCGTCTGCCGCAGCCGGGTGGCGTCGCGATGCACCAGCAGGTGCTGCAGGAAGGGATGCTCGGTCTTGTCATAGAGCGCCTGCAACGCCTCGGCGTCGGTGGTGTAGCCGGTCTTGGTGCGCTTGGTCTTGGGCATGGCGAGCTCGTCGAACAGCACGACCTGCAGCTGCTTCGGTGAACCGAGGTTGATCTGCTTGCCGATGACGGCGTAGGCCTCGTCGGCGGCCTGCTTGACGCGTCCGGCGAACTGGGCTTCGAGAGCGCTGAGATGGTCGACGTCGGTGCCGATGCCGACCTGTTCCATGCGGGCCAACACGTCGACCAACGGAAGCTCGACGTCGGCCAACAGCGACGAACCACCGCGAGTCGCCAGCTCGGTCTCGAGTGCGGCCGAGAGGTCGACGACGGCGTTGGCCTTCTGCATCAGCTCCTGCGCCTCGGCTGAGTCGCCGTCGAGGTCGAACGTCAGCTGGTCAGTGGCGGCGGCGGTGCCCTTGAGCTCTCGGTGCAGGTAGCGAAGGGTGAGATCCGCCAGGTCATACGAACGCTGGTCCGGGTGGGACAGGTATGCCGACAGGGCTGTGTCGCCGGCAAGCCCGGCCAGCGGCCAGCCGCGTGCAGCCAGCGCCAGCATCGGCCCCTTGGCGTCGTGCAGCACCTTGCGACGCTCCGGATCCGCCAGCCAGCCGGTCAGCACCACCTCGTCGTCAGCGCTGATGTCGGCCGCATCGACCCAGGCGGCACTCCCCGACTCGTCTGCCAGCGCCAACGAGCTGAGCTGACCTGTGCCCGCCCCCCACTGCCCGTGGACCTCGAGCCCGGTCAGACTGCCCTCGCCAGCGTGCTCGCCCAGCCAACCGGCCAGCTCCCCCGCCGTCAGCTGCCGACCGTCGATCTCGGTGCCCGGGGCGATCTCGGGCTCGTCAGCGGACAGCGTCGCGAACAGCCGGTCGCGCAGGACCCGGAACTCCAGGCCATCGAAGATCGTGTGCACCTCGTCGCGGTCCCAGGCCTGCTTGAGCAGGTCGGGAGGCAGCACCGGGAGGTCGAGATCGCGGACGAGCTGGTTGATGCGCCGGTTGCGGATGACGTCAGCGAGATGTTCGCGCAACGACTCACCGGCCTTGCCGGTGATCTCGTCGACCCGGGCGACGATCTGGTCGAGCCCGCCGAACTGCGCAATCCACTTGGCCGCCGTCTTGGGGCCGACACCGGGCACGCCGGGAAGGTTGTCGCTGGTCTCGCCGACCATGGCCGCCAGATCGGGGTAACTGGCCGGCTGCACGCCGTACTTGTCGAAAACGGCCGCGGGCGTCATCCGGGCGAGGTCTGAGACCCCCTTGCGGGGGTAGAGGACCGTGGTGTGGTCGCTGACGAGCTGGAACGCATCGCGGTCCCCGCTACAGATCAGGACGTCGAAACCCGCCGCCTCCGCCTGGGTCGCCAGCGTCGCGATCACATCGTCTGCCTCGAATCCGTCCTTTTCGACGGTGACCACTCGGAGTGCCTCGAGCACCTCCTTGACAAGCGACACCTGCCCTTTGAACTCATCGGGGCTCTTGGAGCGGTTGGCCTTGTAGTCGGCGTACTCCACCGACCGGAACGTCTGGCGGGACACGTCGAACGCGACCGCGAGGTGGGTCGGCGCCTCGTCGCGCAGGACGTTGATCAGCATCGAGGTGAAGCCGTAGACCGCGTTGGTCGGTTGACCGGTCGTCGTCGAGAAGTTCTCGACCGGGAGCGCGAAGAACGCCCGGTAGGCCAAGGAATGCCCGTCGAGCAGCAGCAGGACGGGCCGAGGGCCGTCTGTCGATGACAGGGTGTCGGTGGAGGTCGAGTCGGTCACAGCCACGGCCCAACCCTAGTCTGGATCTCCGACAGCGGACTGACGCGGGAGACGGTGGAGAGATGGCGACGGAGCAGCCCGACCTGACCGATCTGCTCGGTGAGGTGGCGACGATCCATGAGCGGATGGGCATCGAGATCATCGAGGCCAGCGCCCAGCGTGTCGTCGGCACCATGCCGGTCGAGGGGAACCGTCAACCGTTCGGGTTGTTGCACGGCGGAGCGTCGTGCGTGCTCGCCGAGAGTCTCGGCTCGATCGGTGCCACCCTGCACGCTTATCCCGACAAGGTCGCCGTCGGGGTCGACATCAACGCGACACACCACCGCGCGGTGTCCGACGGCGTCGTGACGGGAGTCGCCGCACCGGTGCACCTGGGCCGTAGCATGGCCTGCTACGAGATCGTGATCAGTGACGAACGGGGACGCCGTGTCTGCACGGCGCGGATCACGTGCCAGCTCGTGCCCAAACGCGACTGAGCAGCACCGAGCGCGAGGTCGCGGTCAGGACGTCACGCGCGTACGCCGCATGAGGCGGCGGGCGGCGATCACGTTCGTGCGCACCACCTTGGGTGCGGCGGTGCCGCTGAGCTTGCACCGTAGACCAGCCACCGTGGAGGCGCGGACGATCGCGACCTGACCGAGTCCGAGCCGGGCGAGGAACCGGTTGGCGTCGCGGGCGGCTGCCGCTACCGAGGCCACGATGTGCTTGGAGTCCTTTTCGTCAGCCCAGTCGGCGGCTGCCTCCAGCAGCTGCTTGCCGACTCCGCGACGGCGAAAGCCGCTGAGCACGTGGAGATAGCCGACGTGGACCGCATCCTCATCGTGGATGGGCGACACCGGCGCCCGGCGCAGGTGCGCCACGCCCACCGGCTCACCGTCGATCACGGCGACGAGCAGTCGTTCGGAGGGGTCAGTCTCCAGTCTCATGACCGCCCGCTCGGTCTCATCGCACGACAGGTCAGCATCGTGACCACGGACATCGTCAGCCGTGAAGTCCTGCCAGATGGCCTGCAGAGCAACGGCATCACTGGGACGGGCGTCGCGGATGGTGACCGGGCCTCGGGTCATGATCCCTCCAGATCTCACCCCCCCGAGTGGTCAGTGTGCGCAGCTGCGTCGCACGTGCCGGTTAGGCTCTGGCGAGCAGTGCTGCGCGGAACAGACTACGACCGGACAATCCTGTCCTGCTACCCGAGTCGGGAAGTTCGCGACTTCCCCTCGTGTACGGCGTCGGACGGTTGCCCTCAGATCCACCCAAACCGACAGTCCACCGAGCCGAGAGAAGGAGCCAGACTGTGTTTCGCGGCTTCGGAACCGTGGTCAACGTCTCGACCGTCCTGCTCGGCTCCGGCGTCGGGGTACTCCTCGGCAACCGGCTGCCCCAACGGACGCGCGACGTGGTCACCGACGCCCTCGGCCTCGTGACGTTGCTGGTGGCGGCTCTCTCGGCGATGACCGTCGCCAAACCCGTGCTGAGTGCTGCCGTCGGTGACTCTGCGCCCGTTCTCATCGTGCTGGGCTCGCTGCTGATCGGTGGCATCATCGGCTCCCTGCTACGCATCGAGTACCGGCTCGAGTCCGTCGGTGGCTGGCTGCAACGGCGGCTGGCCCGCGACACCGACTCGGCTGGTCGGCGACGTTTCGTGGAGGGCTTCGTCGCGGCTTCGATGCTGTTCTGCATCGGTCCGTTGACGGTCCTGGGATCGTTGTCCGACGGTCTCGGAAACGGTGCCGACCAGCTGCTGCTCAAGGCGACCCTGGACGGCTTCGCAGCCATCGCGTTCGCCTCGTCGTTCGGCTGGGGTGTCGCTGCGTCGGCCATCGTGGTGGGCATGGTCCAGGGCTCGTTGACGGTGGTGGGCGCGGTGCTCGGAGACTTTCTCCCGGAGGCGCACCTGGTGGCCGTCACAGCCACCGGCGGGCTGCTCCTGGCCGGCGTCGGCCTGCGCCTTCTCCAGATCAAGCAGGTGCCGGTCGGAGATCTGCTACCTGCCCTGCTGGTCGCCCCCTTCCTCACCGAGATCGTCTCCGTGTGGCGGTGACGCTCCGAACCCTCCGTCGCAATTCGGACGCAATCCGGGGTGTGCCGTTCTTTTTCGTAGGTTCCTCGCTATAGTCCGGGCCAAGCGCGATCGGCTCCCTGGGTTTCCAGTGTCCGTCGCGCCGGCAACGCCACGCAGCCCCTGACAGGAGTCATCCGTGCGAGTGCGTCCCGCGAGTCTGTTCGCCGCTGTGCTGGTCGCGCTGATCGCACTGGTGACGCTGGGAGCTCTTGCAGCCCCGGCGAACGCGGCGAAGCCGATCAAGTGTCCGATCGCCACGTTCCCCAAGGTCGACAACGTCATCCAGGTCGTCGGCCAGCTCAACGACTTCCGGACGAACCCGTGCACCCGCGTCGCCGGTGTCAAGATCACCGTCATCGACAAGAGCACGGGCGACGTGATGGGTGAGGCCACCTCCGGCACCGATGGGACGTTCGTGATCCCGCTGCCGGGCAGCTCCATCGACAACCTCGGCAAGACCATCACGGTCAAGATCGACGAGGGCTCCCTGCCCAAGGGCTCGGTTCTCACCAACCCGAAGCAGGTGGAGAACACCAGGCAGATCAACCTCGAGGGCAACCTGGCGTTCATCTTCCCGATCGGCCCGGACCTGAACCCGCCGACACCGTGGTACGAGCAAGGACTTCAGCTCCTCGTCGGGGGCCTGGTCTTCAGCTCGATCCTGGCGCTGGCGGCGCTCGGCCTGTCGATGATCTTCGGAACGACGGGTCTCACCAACTTCGCCCACGGTGAGCTCGTCACGTTCGGCGCCATCGTCGCGTACGGTCTCGACGCCGGCTGGGGGCTGCCGATCATCGTGGCCGGCTTCGTGGCCACGATCGTCGCGGGTGCCTTCGGCTTCACGCAGGACGCTCTCTTGTGGCGACCGTTGCGACGGCGCGGAACGGGGCTGGTCGCGATGATGATCGTCAGCATCGGCCTCTCGATCTTCCTCCGCAACCTCTTCCAGTACCTCGCCGGCGCAGAGACGCACCTGTACAGCCAGTACGCCACGGTCCGGCCCTGGACGATCGGTGTCATCAGTCTGACGCCCAAGGACCTCATCGTCACGATCGTGTGCGTGGTCGTCCTGCTGCTCGTCACGTCGGCGTTGCAGTACACGCGAACGGGCAAGGCGACGCGGGCTGTGGCCGACAATCCCGCGCTGGCGTCGTCTTCTGGCATCAACGTCGACCGGGTCATCTCGGTGGTGTGGACAGGGGGCGCCGCCCTGGCCGGGTTGGCCGGCTTCCTCCTCGGTATGACGCAGGGCTTCGACTACCAGGTCGGGTTCAAGATCCTGCTGCTGATCTTCGCCGCCGTCGTCCTCGGCGGGCTGGGCACGATCTGGGGGGCGATCCTCGGTGCCTACGTCATCGGAATCTTCATCGAGGTGTCGACCCTGGTCATTCCCTCCGAGCTCAAGTTCGTCGGCGCGCTGGCCGTTCTGATCATCGTCCTGCTCATCCGTCCCCAAGGGCTGCTCGGCCGCCCTGAGCGCATCGGCTGAGACGAGGAGAAGCCATGAACTGGTCTGACATGATCACCGGCGCCTTCCAGCAAGGACTGGGTCCGCCGGCCATCGTCTTCTGTCTCGCCGCCATCGGCCTCAACGTGCACTTCGGCTATACCGGGCTGTTGAACTTCGGCCAGGCCGGTTTCATGGCCGTGGCGGCCTATGCCCTCGCCTCCATGGTCGCCACGTGGGGGTTGTCCTTCTGGCTCGGCATCGCGGTCGGCCTGATCTGTGCGGTCGTGCTCGCCCTGTTGCTGGGTGTCCCCACGCTGCGCCTGCGGGCCGACTATCTCGCGATCGTCACGATCGCAGCGGCGGAGATCATCCGCCAGACGCTCGGGTCGGTCAGCCTCAAGGACCAGTTCGGCGGTCAGGACGGGCTGCAGTCGTTCGTCGGGCCCTTTCGCGACCTCAACCCCTATTCCTCGTCCGTCGACATCGGGATCGCGACCTGGCGTGCGTACGACTTCTGGGTGCTCACCGTCGGCTGGATCCTCGTTGCCGCGTGTTGCCTGGTGGTCTTCTTGTTGATGCGCAGTCCGTGGGGTCGGGTGCTCAAGGCGATCCGCGAGGACGAGGATGCGGTCCGCAGCCTCGGGAAGAACGTCTACTCCTACAAGCTGCAGAGCCTGATGATCGGTGGCGTGCTCGGCAGCCTGG
>JANLYC010000005.1:0-1790 GCA_031365435.1 Nocardioidaceae bacterium | reverse complement strand
CCGGGCTGACCGCCACATCGTCTCCGACGCCGGTCACCTACGGCTCGCACTCGGTCGTGAGCGGCACCTTGACGAACGACGACGGCAGCCCGATCGGCGGTGCGACCGTCGCCCTCAGCGCACGACCGGGTTCGGATCCGTTCGCGTCGACGGGTGAGTCGATGACGACCGATCCGATGGGTGCATACTCCTTCACCGTCTCGCCGGCGCAGACGACCGACTACCAGGTCGAGTTCGCCGGTGACCGCGACCACGCGGCGACCACGAGTCCGACCACGACGGTCGAGGTGGCGACTCGGGTGTCGCTGGCTGTCGGGAACACGGTGCTCAAGAAGGGTGACTCCACCTTGTTCGCCGGCGTCGTCGCTCCGAACCATGAAGGCCAGACGGTCCTGGTCCAGGCGTTGCAGGGCACGAGCTGGGTGACGGTCGCCAGCGTCACGCTCGACCAGGACAGCTTCTACAGCTACGTCCTGACCGCGTCGAAGAGCGCCAAGAAGGGCACCACGACCTATCGGGTCGCCAAGCCCGCCGACGGCGACCATGTCCTCGGCGTCTCGCCCACGGCGGCCATCACGATCACCTAGCGTTAGGGCGTCGATGCCACAAGTCTTACGGATCCGTGGTGCGTCTCGCCGGTCCTCGGCCGCCCTCGACGTGCCGCGTACGCTGAGGTCATGGAGAGCACAGAGACGTCCACCGCCGGCATACACACCACTCCTCAGGCGCACGTGACCAGGACCGACGCGGAGTGGCGCGCGGAGCTCAGCCCGGAGGAGTACGCCGTGCTCCGCAAGGCCGGGACGGAGCGCCCCTGGACCGGCGAGTTCGTCGACACGAAGACCGATGGCGTGTACCGCTGCCGTGCCTGTGGCGCGGAGCTGTTCCGCTCCGACACGAAGTTCGACTCCCACTGTGGCTGGCCGTCTTTCTGGGCACCGAGCGAGAGCGACGGCGTCACGTTGATCGAGGACCGTTCGCTCGGTATGACCCGCACCGAGGTGCGCTGCTCGACGTGCGACTCGCACCTCGGCCACCTGTTCCTCGGCGAGGGCTACGACAACCCGAACGATGCCCGCTACTGCATCAACTCGATCTCGTTGACCCTGGAGCCGGCGAAACCGTAGCGGTGCCCGGCGGCAACCTCACGGCCGCCAGTCCTCCGGCGGGTCCTCCCCGACCCGACCGTCCACGGCTTCGCGGATCAGGTCGGCGTGACCCGTGTGGCGCCCGTACTCCTCGATCTGGTCGCAGAGCAGCCGGCGTAGGTTGGCGTGCTGGCCGTCCGGCCAGGCAACGTGAACCGGCTGGTCGAGGCCACCCTCGGCGAGCGCGGCCTCGACCCGCGCACGCGAACGCGCCACGGCCCCGTCCCAGAGTGCATACAGCTCTTCGGGGGTGTCGGCCGCGGCCGACTCGAACTCCCAGTCGTCGCTGCCGTCCCAACCGGTGGCGTCCCACGGCGCACCGATGGGGATGCCCTGGAGCTTGACCGTCGAGGCGTAGTCCTCCTGGGCGGCCAGGTGCTTGAGCAGACCGCCCAGGGTCAACGAGGATGCACCGATCGTGGTGTCGAGACCGGCAGCGTCCAGGCCGTCGGTCTTCCACCGGAACGTGTACCGGAGCCGGTTGAGCGCGCCGAGAACGTGGTCGACCTCCGTCCCGGCGGCCGGTGGCTCCCAGGGAGGAGTGGATGGAGTCGTCATGGTCGACACGCTATGACCTGTTCCGGCCACTACCCTTCCGGAATACACGACCCACCTCCGCGAATTGCGGGAAGGTGCAGCGCG
>JANLYC010000587.1:0-1586 GCA_031365435.1 Nocardioidaceae bacterium | reverse complement strand
CGATTGGGCTGCGTCGTTTCGACTGCGGTGCGCACTGGCGCTCCCCCCGGAATCGGGACGAATTCGATCCAGCCCTGCCATGTGCCGCCGGACATCGGGCTACCGCAAGCCCGAGCCTCGTATGCGGTGTCGTCGGGCCCGAGGACCAGCTTTTGATACTGCAGCAGCGTCTCAGCCATTCCATCCTCCTAGACAAGCGGGGCGAGGTGAACCAGGACGTGACACCTGGCAAGATTTACGCACCCGTTTCGAGGGCGCTCCTGCCGCTCAGCAGGGGCGCCGGTCAACTACAGCAGGTCAAGGATCTGATTCAGCAGTCTTGATAGCCCCGTTGGGTCATTAAGCAAGTTCGCCACCGTACACAGAAGGTTGCCGAGAAGCTTCCCCGCGCCCGCCTCCGCGGTCACGTCGAGCACGATCCGGCTGAGGTCGACGTGCAGCCCGAGCAGGTCGAGGGAAATCGGACCGATGTCCAGGTCGAGGATGTCGCACATGCTGGTGACGTTGGACACGGGCAGGCCACATTTTGGAAGAACCTCGTCACCAGACCGGCCGCGTTGGTCACCGTCCCGCTGATCGTGCCGACTGCCATGACCTGGCCGTTCCTTGCCGCGAACTTCGCGAGCGGACTCTTGCCACGTCGTTTCCGAGTTCAACCTCCGTACTGTTATACTTACTCGAGCAAGCATAATATTTGCTCGAGGAAGCCAACAGCGCCGCGGCGTTATCGGTTCGCCGACGGCGGAATGGGACACCGGCCGGCGGGCTGAGTTATGAGCAAAGCGAATCAAGTCATCGAGGCGGAGCGGAAATGTCTGGTGTGTGAATGGACCGGCACTGTGCAGGAGTCCGTCGACACACCGGAAATCGGCACGCCGTGCGTCGAGTGCCACGCCCCGACCGAGCGCGTTTCCGGACGCGCGTGGATCCGGCCGGCGAACATCCATGCTTCCGCGCTGGCCGCGCTCGGCGCAGCCAAGGGTGGCCGCGCGCGCGCCGCGGCCCTGACTCCGCGACGGCGCGAGGAAATTGCCCGAGCCGCGGCCCTGACGCGATGGCGGAGACGCTGATCGCTATTTCCGCGTCGGCGTTCCGGGGACTCGGAGCGCTCGCGTTCGTCGCACGCGGCTGCGCCCGGTCGCAGTCCGTTTCGGCCGCCGCGCGGGCCGTCGTGCTTTGGGCAGCTTCGCGACCACCAGCTCGTACGCAGTCTTGATCAGCGTTTCGAGTTCGCGCCGCTCTATCGTCTCGCCCAGCTCCGTTTCCTGCACCCACATTCTCCGCGCCATGTACGGCGCCGGGATGATGCCCGCGCGTTCGATCAGCTCGGCGAACGTCTCAGTCGTGCACTTGAAGCCGAGCTGATGGGGCGGTTCGAGGTTCACCGCCGCGAACATCTTGCCGCCGACGCAGAAACAGAGGTCGTGCCCCCACTTGACGTCTTCGGTCGCGCCCGGCAGCGCCTGGCACATGGCCCGCAGGCCGTCGAGGGTCATCGCGCGCCTTGGGTCCAGAACTCGCGCGCAATCGTGTCGCGGAGGTCGTCGTCGACCGCGCGGGTCGTGTGGCGCGGGTCGCGCTTCGAC
>JANLYC010000562.1:0-4443 GCA_031365435.1 Nocardioidaceae bacterium | reverse complement strand
ACGGGCTGGAACGGCAGCGCAAGCACCACCGAGTCCCGAAGCACAGGTTCGAGGTCGAGGAACTCGCCGTCCAGGCGACTCGCCTCGTCCTCCCCGGCCTCACTCTCCGGATAGACGAACAGTTCCTGCAGCTCGACCTCGAGGTCGTCCTCGATCGGCTCCAGGCACCGTGCGCACTCCCCGGTGAGCCTGACCCACGCCCGTCCGGACGCGAGTACCCCCTCCATGACCGCTTCGAGCCGGAGGTCCAGCTCGACAGGCGATCCTTCGGGAACACCGAGCAACTCGATACCAAGGTCTGTCGGAGCCGGCAGCGTGAGTTCCATCGTCTGCATCGAGCCGGGTCGTCGGCCGAGGTCGTGAGTGTTGATCACGAACGGCGAACGCGGGTCGAGACGCATCGCTTTGGGACTTTCGTTGTCGGGCACGACAGACCGCCCCCTTCGTGAGAAGGCAGCCTGCCTAGGGTAACGGGTGGCCGTCACTCGCCTCAAATCGGTGCGGCGTCCAGACCGGGCGCGGTCGGTGGCCGATCAGTGCTGCGGAAGCGGCGGGATCGTCGAGTCGTCGAGCGAGGCCAACGTGTCGAGGCTCCCCTGGTCCAGCTCGTGCCGGCCCTGCAGCCGGTCACGACCGCGTGAGACGGCCTCCAGCGTCTTGGACAAGGTGATCTCGAAGTTGGCCAGCCTGGTGTCGACGTACTCGTCGGTCTCGTGGCGCAGCCCCGCGCACTCCCGCTCGACGGTGTCACGGAGCTCGTCTGCCTGCCGCACCGCGATCCGGTACACCTCGGTCTCCGACACGAGGCGATCCCGCTCGAAGCTGGCTTCCTCGATGATGCGGGCGGCCCGCTCCTCGGCCTCGGCCAGCAGGGCATCACGCTCGGAGAACACGCGCGCGGAGTCCTCGAATGCCGCTGGCACAGCCTTCTCGAGCTCGGTGATCAGATCAAGGACCTCGGCGCGGTGAATGACAGCCGAGGCCGACATCGGCATCGACCGCGCGCCCTCGATCGTCGCCCGCAGACGCCCGATCAGCTCTTGCACATCCACCGAAGTGGCCTCATTTCCGTCAACCCCGTCCGTGGCTCATACTCACAGCTGCCGCCGGGTCTCCCCCCATGATGCCTGTGACGGCCCCGGACCGCTGTCAGCTTCCCGGTTTGTCATTCGTCGCCTGCCCTCAGGCGTTCGTACAAGCGGGCGAGAACGTCTGACGGTACGAGGCCGGATACGTCCCCGCCAAATCGGGCTACCTCCTTGACCAGGCTGGACGCGAGGAACGACCACTCCGGGCTCGTCGGAACGAACACCGTCTCGACGCCGCTCAGGCGCGCGTTCATCTGCGCCATCTGCAGCTCGGAGTCGAAGTCGCTCACCGCGCGCAGGCCCTTGACGATCGCGTCGATGTCGTGGTCACGGCAGAAGTCGACGAGCAGCCCCTCGAACGACTCGACCTTGACGTTGTCGTAGTCACCAACGGCCTCGCCCAGCATCGTGAGTCGCTCCGACACCGTGAACAGGCCGTTCTTGGCCGGGTTGACCAGCACAGCCACCGTCACCTCGTCGAAGAGCCGCGAGGCGCGCGCGATGATGTCGAGGTGACCGTTGGTCGGTGGGTCGAACGAACCGGGACAGACGGCTCGGCGCATGGTGGGCTCCTTGATCAGCGGCTTCGGTCCAGGCGTGGCCACGGGGTGACCACGCCACCTCACGCCATAGTGCCGGGTCCGCTCCCCGACGGGTGTTCCGGCGGCCCGGTGACCTGACCGTAGAACACCATTGTCTCGCCGTAGCGCTTCTCGCGCATCCCCTTCAACCCCATCGGCCACACCCAGGGGTCGCCACGACGGGGGCGTTCGACCACGACGACCGCATCCGCGGCGACGGCGCCGGCTCGTAGAAGTCCCGACAGCACCGCACCGACGGCGGCCGTGTCCATGGCGTACGGCGGGTCGGCGAAGACCACGTCGAAGGGCACATCGGTCGCGTCGACCGGTCTGACCTCGCTGAGCCGTTCCGCTTTGACG
The DNA here is from genome assembly GCA_031365435.1 of Nocardioidaceae bacterium. Classification (GTDB taxonomy): domain Bacteria; phylum Actinomycetota; class Actinomycetes; order Propionibacteriales; family Nocardioidaceae; genus JANLYC01. The sequence continues at coordinate 2,414 of JANLYC010000562.1, read as the reverse complement.
GCGTGGACGGCGACGCCCTCGAGACCGAGGGACCGGGCGTTGGCGCGGATGAGCGCCGCAGTGGCCCTGTCCTGCTCGACCAGGACCACCGAGCGTGCGCCGCGCGAGCTCGCCTCGAGGCCGACCGCACCGGATCCCGCGAAAAGGTCGAGGAAGCGCGCGCCGGCGAGCGTGCCCAGCTCCGCCTCGAGCGCGGAGAAGAGCGCTTCGCGCACGCGGTCGGACGTGGGGCGGGTTCGGGTGCCGGGTGGCGTCTTGAGACGTCGGCCGCGCGCCGACCCGCCGATGATCCGGGTCATGACTTGTCCAGGTAGCCGGCCTGCTCGGTCCGGGTCAGGTCCTCGACCCGAGCCGCCAGTGCGGGGTGCCTCGCCAGCGTGGGGTCGTCCGTGACCAGGGCGTCCGCCGCAGTCCGGGCCGCGGCGATCACGTCTTCGTCACGCAGCACCGACAGCAGCCGCAGGCTCGAACGGCGTCCGGACTGGGTCGCGCCGAGCACGTCACCCTCGCGACGGTTCTCGAGGTCCAGACGGGACAGCTCGAAGCCGTCAGTCGTCGCCGCGACGCCCGCCAGTCGTTCGCGGGAGCGGGACTCGAGGGCTGCATCGGTCACGAGCAGGCACAGACCCGCCACCGCGCCGCGGCCGACGCGCCCGCGCAGCTGGTGCAGCTGGGACACGCCGAACCGGTCAGCGTCCATGATCACCATCACGGAGGCGTTGGGCACGTCGACCCCGACCTCGATCACCGTCGTGGCCACCAACACGTCGATGTTGCCCGCGGCGAAAGCGCGCATGAGCTCGTCCTTCTCGTCGGCGGGCAGCCGACCGTGCAGCGTCGACACGCGGAGGTCGGCGAGCGGTCCCTGCGCCAACATGGTGGCGACCTGAGCGACGGCCACCGGCGGACGCCGAGGCGGGGCCTGGTCGGAGCTGTCCGTGACGTCGTCGTCGATCGGCTCTTGCATGTCGGACTCGGGCTCGGTCCCGATGCGAGGACAGACGACGTACGCCTGGTGACCTTTGGCCACCTCCTCGCGCACCCGTTGCCAGGCGCGGTCGACCCAGTCCGGCGCCTCCTGCACCGGCACCACCACGGTCTGGATGTCGGCCCTGCCGTGCGGCAGCTCACGCAGGGTCGACACGTCGAGATCACCGAAGACGGTCATCGCGACGGTCCGGGGTATGGGCGTCGCGGTCATGACCAGGACGTGCGGTGGGGCTGCCTCTGCCCGGGTGGTGAGGGCGGCGCGCTGCTCGACACCGAAGCGGTGCTGCTCGTCGACCACGACCAGGCCGAGCTCTGCGAACTGAACGGTCTCCTCGAGCAACGCGTGCGTGCCCACCACGATGCCCGCCGAGCCCGAGACCGCGTCGAGCAGCGCCCCGCGACGCTTCGACGCGGACAGCGACCCGGTGACGAGGGCGACCCTCGTGGCCCGGTCGTCGCTGCCGAGCATCCCTCCTTCGGCCATCGGACCCAGCAGGGCGAGGATCGAGCGGTGATGTTGCTGGGCGAGCACCTCCGTCGGGGCCAGCAGGGCCGCCTGGCCGCCCGAGTCGACCACCTGGAGCATCGCCCGCAGCGCCACGACGGTCTTCCCTGATCCGACCTCACCTTGCAGCAGCCGGTGCATGGGGTAGGCGCGGACCAGGTCGGCACTGATCTCGGCTCCGATCTCACGCTGGCCGTCCGTGAGCGTGAACGGCAGTGCCGCGTCGAACCGCTCCAGCAGGCCCCCGCTCACGCCAGGCCGCGGCGTGGCCCGCAGCGAACGGGTCAGCCGTCGACGCTGGGCCAGCACGATCTGGTGGACGAACGCCTCGTCGTACTGCAGCCGGCGGCGCGCCCGCTGCCACTCCTCCCGACTCTCGGGCTGATGGATGCCGCGGATGGCCTCGTCGTACGACACGAAGCCGTGGTCGCGGCGAACCTCGTCGGGAAGCGGATCAGGGAAGGTGTCGACGACGGCGAGCACCAGCTTGACCGAGTCCATGATCACCTTCGAGGTGATCTTGGAGCTCGCCGGGTAGATCGGCAGCCAGCGCTTGACGTCGCTGCCCGCGGCGGCGTCTTCGAAGTCGTCGAGGTCGCTCCCCATCCCGAGGATCTCGCAGGTCGGATGCGTCAGCTGACGACGGCGGTTGAAGATCGTGACCTTCCCGCTGAACAGCGCCACGGTCCCGGGCTGGAGCTGCTTGTCGCGCCAGTGCTGGCCGAAAAAGGTGCAGACCAGGTCACGCTGACCATCGGTGATGACGACCTCGGTTCGGGTCGACAACCGTCCACCGCCTCTGGGCCTGAAGGTCTTGTTCGTGACGCTCCTCGTCTTGGCCAGCACGGTGACGTGCTCGTCGAGCGCGAGGTGACCGAAGTCGGTGAGCTGCCCGCGGTCCTCGAGCCGCCGCGGGTCG
>JANLYC010000382.1:0-3948 GCA_031365435.1 Nocardioidaceae bacterium | reverse complement strand
GGCAGCGACTGTCTGCGAGGTGGCGACGACGTCAGACAGGGTGAGCGCGGCCATGTACGCCAGTCTGCCTCGTCTTACCGCCACCCGCGCCGGGCACCGAACACCCCGAACAGCCCGAAGTAGGCTCGCTTGCGCCCACTTTCGGGGGAAACCGGGTGTCCGGACGATAAGCGCGGGAGCAGCCAGGGGGCGGTTGGAACGACGTACGGTGGACGGGTGATCAGCATCGACCTTGCCCGCCGCCTGCACGACGCCGGCCTCGACTGGACGCCGTCCGCCGGAGACCGGTTCATGATCCCGAACCGCGATCTCGACGACCAGGTCTTCGCCGTCAGTGACATGGTCGTCGAGGTGCACGAGCTCGCGACCGGCCGGTTGCTCGGTTTCAACGGGACGACCGAATGGGCGCTCGACAGCATCGAGCAGAGCGAGGTGCTGTGGCTGCCCCGCGAGGAGCAGCTTCGCTCGATGCTCGGCGAGTCGTTCGTGGCGCTGCATGCCACGCCGGGGGGTTTCGTCGTGGTGGTCGATCGAGGCGAGGGCGAGGAACGCCACATCGACATCGACGCCGAGTCGGCGTACGCCCGCGCCGTGCTGTCTCTCCACGCGACCTGAGCCTGCGGGCCGGCCCACCGCTTAGGCTGGTCCGGTGACCGGGGTGACCAAGGCGGCTGGATCGGTGCGCCGCACCTGGAGACCCGACTGGCCCTGCGACCCGTACGACGTCCTCCGTCCGCTGCGCAGAGGTGGCGGCGACCCGACGTTCCAGCGTGATCCCAACGGCACCGTCTGGCGCGCGTCGAGGACCCCCGAGGGTCCGGCCACGCTGCGGATCACCCGCCGGGCGGCAACCGCCGAGATCGAGCTCGAGGCCTGGGGCAGCGGAGCCGGCTGGATGCTCGCCCAAGGTCCGGCCCTGCTCGGCGGCCGCGACGACGTCACCGACTTCGCTCCGGACCACCCCTTGATCCGCGCCGCCTGGGCCTCCAACCCGCACTGGAGGGTGCCGACGAGCGGCCTGGTCCTCGAGTCGCTCGTAGCCGCCGTGGTCGAGCAGAAGGTGACCGGCCAGGAGGCATGGACCGGTTGGCGTCACCTGGTGCGGCGCTTCGGCGAACCGGCGCCCGGTCCCGGCGCCGCCCGTGGCATGCGCACGCTGCCGCCGCCGGAGCGACTCGCGGGGATCCCGTCGTGGGAGTGGCTGCGCTGCCACATCGACGGAGCGCGCTCGCGAACCATCGTCCGCGCCGCCCGCGTCGCGTCGAGCCTCGAACGCACCGTCGGGCTCCCCGCATCGGAGGTGGAACGTCGGCTACGGTCCCTTCCCGGTATCGGCGTGTGGACCGCCGCCGAGATACGTCAACGCGCGCATGGCGACGCGGACGCTGTGAGCTTCGCCGACTACCACGTCGCCAACCATGTGGGCTTCGCGCTGACGGGCGAAGAGATCACGGACGACGATCTCGAGCAGCTGCTCGAGCCGTACCGACCGCACCGGTACCGCATCCAGCACGTGGTCACGACGCGGCTGCCCGGTCGCCCACGACGCGGGCCGCGGATGGCCCCGCGCACACATCTGCCCCGATGAGGGCGGTCGTACGACGAGTGGGCGGCAGCGGGCCGCGGTGGCGTCCGCCCACTGCCGACCTCGTCATCATCTGTTCGGCTGTCCTTGGAGCGGGGCTCATCACGGCCGACGTGCTGGCGGGCGGTCTGCTGACCTCCCTCGACGAGGTGGTCCGCGACGCGACGTTCCCCGCAGGTGGTGCGCCGACATGGACGAAGGTCGTCGGGCTGCTCGGCAACGTCGGTGTGGGTAGCACCGCTGCTGTGGTGGCTGCGCTGGTGGCGATGCACGCTCAACGGCGCTGGTGGCCCGGTGTCCTCGTGGCGGGTCAGCTGGTCTTGGTCGGCATCGTCGTCATCGGGCTGAAGCACCTGGTGGCCCGGCCGGGGCCGGCGACACCCACTCTCGATGACGGCTATGCGGGGTTCTTCCCCTCGGGGCACACCGCGACCGCGATGGTGAGCGCCGGCGCTCTGACCTTCGTGCTGTCGAGTCGCCGCGGCCGCTCGATGCGCCGGGCACGTGTCCGCGGCCTCCTGGCGGGCGGCGGGTGCGGCCTGCTCGTCGCGTCGTCCACCGTCCTCGGCGGCTATCACTGGCTCAGCGACACGCTGGCCTCCCTCGTCATCGGGACCGCCGTCCTCGTCCTGGGGTTCTCGGTCGTCCAGACGTGGGCCGAACCCCATTGTCGGTGGGGGGCCGTACGCTCGGACCCATGAGACCCGTCACCGATCTCGAGCGCACGGTCGCGCCGTTCAAGGTCGTCTCCGACTACCAGCCGTCCGGTGACCAGCCGGCCGCGATCGACGACCTGCAGCGCCGGATCGAGGGCGGCGAGAAGGACGTGGTGCTGCTCGGCGCCACCGGCACCGGCAAGACCGCCAGCGTCGCCTGGCTGGTCGAGCGTGTGCAACGGCCGACCCTGGTCATGCTGCCGAACAAGACGCTGGCCGCCCAGTTCGCCAACGAGCTCCGCGAGCTGTTCCCCGACAACGCCGTCGAGTACTTCGTCTCGTACTACGACTACTACCAACCCGAGGCGTACGTCCCGCAGACGGACACCTACATCGAGAAGGACTCCTCGATCAACGAAGAGGTCGAACGGCTGCGCCACTCGGCCACCAACTCCCTGCTGACCCGTCGCGACGTCATCGTCGTCTCCACGGTCTCGTGCATCTACGGCCTGGGCACCCCGCAGGAGTATGTCGACCGCATGATCCCGCTCGAGGTCGGGGGTGAGTTCGACCGTGACACGCTCTTGCGACAGCTCGTCGGCATCCAGTACGCCCGCAACGACCTCTCCTTCACGCGGGGCACGTTCCGGGTCCGCGGCGACACGCTCGAGATCTTCCCCGTCTACGAAGAGCATCCGATCCGCGTCGAGTTCTTCGGCGACGAGATCGAGCGGCTGATGACGCTCCACCCGGTGACCGGTGAGGTGCTCAGCGAGGACACCCAGCTCTACGTCTTCCCCGCCTCGCACTATGTGGCCGGCCCCGAGCGGATGGAACGCGCGATCGCGGGCATCGAGGAGGAGCTCGAGGCTCGGCTGCTCGAGCTCGAACGCGGCGGCCAGCTGCTCGAGGCCCAGCGGCTGCGCATGCGCACGTCGTACGACGTCGAGATGATGCGGCAGATCGGCACCTGCAGCGGCATCGAGAACTACTCCCGCCACATCGACGGCCGCAGGGCCGGGTCGGCGCCCAACTGCCTGCTCGACTACTTCCCCGAGGACTTCCTGCTCGTGGTCGACGAGTCGCATGTGACCGTGCCGCAGATCGGCGGCATGTACGAGGGCGACATGTCGCGCAAGCGGACGCTGGTCGAGCACGGCTTCCGGCTGCCCAGCGCGATGGACAACCGGCCGCTGCGCTGGGAGGAGTTCCTCGAGCGCATCGGCCAGACCATCTACCTGTCGGCGACGCCGGGTCCGTACGAGCTGTCGCGGGTCGACTCGACCGTCGAGCAGATCATCCGCCCGACGGGTCTGGTCGACCCGGAGGTCATCGTCAAGGGCACCAAGGGCCAGATCGACGACCTCATCGGTGAGATCAACACCCGCACCGAGCGTGGCGAGCGTGTGCTCGTCACGACATTGACCAAGAAGATGTCCGAGGACCTCACGGACTACCTGCTCGAGAGCGGGGTCCGCACCCGCTACCTGCACTCCGAGGTCGACACCCTGCGGCGGATCGAGCTGCTCCGGGAGCTGCGCCTCGGTCTCTACGACGTCCTGGTCGGCATCAACCTGCTGCGCGAAGGGCTCGACCTGCCCGAGGTGTCGCTGGTCGCGATCCTCGATGCCGACAAGGAAGGCTTCCTGCGGTCGGGAACGTCGTTGATCCAGACGATCGGCCGCGCCGCCCGCAACGTGTCCGGCC
>JANLYC010000544.1:0-1835 GCA_031365435.1 Nocardioidaceae bacterium | reverse complement strand
GGGGCACGGTCCATCTCTTCGTGCCGAAGAGCGAGGACTCCTTCTTTCGTTGGCTCTCGGCCATCGCGGAACACTTGATCTTGAACGCCTCGAGGAAGAAGCAGCCGGACCCGCTCGAGGTCCAGATCCCGATGATCGAAGCCATCCTCGAGGCGTTCGGGATCGCGGTCATCGGCGCCGACGGCTACGAGGCTGACGACGTGATCGGGTCGCTGGCCAGCCAGGCCACGATGCCGGTGGACGTCGTCACCGGTGACCGCGACCTGTTCCAGCTCGTCGACGATGCCCGTGCGGTGCGCGTGCTCTACATCGCCCGCGGCGTCGGCAACCTGGAGGCGCTGACGGAGCCGGCCATCGTGAGGAAGTACGGAGTACTGCCGGAGCAGTATGTCGACTACGCCGTGCTGCGCGGTGATGCCTCCGACGGGCTACCCGGCGTCAAGGGGATCGGTGACAAGACCGCGGCGAGCCTGCTCCAGCAGTACGGCGACCTCGGCGGCATCCGCCGAGCGGCGGCTGACCCTGCGACGAAGATGGCGACCGGCATACGCGCCAAGCTGACCGATGCCGCCGGCTACCTCGACGTGGCACCCACCGTGGTCGCAGTCGCCCGTGACCTCGCCCTGCCCCGGGTCGACTCGGCGCTGACGCCGCTGGACCAGCCTGCCGTCGACGTCGTCCTGAAGCTGCGGGAGACGTGGGGGCTCGGTGGATCAGTGACCCGGGTCCTCGACGCCATCGGCAACCGGGCCGCCTCGCAGCCGGATCAGGCGTCGACGTCCGCTGAGTAGGCCACCACGCCGCGGCGCATGGCGCGCACGGCCTCGCGCGACGTCCGCCGGAGCCCGGAGTTCCCCGCTGCATCGGCGATCTGCTCGGTGAGGTCCAGCAGCTGCTTGACCCAGCGCACGAAGTCCCCCGGGGCAAGCTCGACCTCGTCGAGGACCTCTTCGAGCGAGGCGCCCCCGGCCCACCGGTATGCCGCCCAGGCAAAGCCCAGGTCAGGTTCGCGGAGGAAGCTCAACCGGTGGTTGCGCTCGACGGCGTCGAGCTCGGCCCAGATGGTCACGGTCTCACCCAGGGCTGTCCGGACCGCACCGCCCGGAACCCGGGGGCGCTCCGCGTCGTCGGGATTTCGGGACTCGTAGACAAGCGCTGAGAGCGCGGCCGCCAGGGCGGGCGCCTCGAGGCCCTTCCAGACGCCCCGGCGCAGGCACTCGGCTGCGACGAGGTCGAGCTCGCTGTAGATCCGCGAGAGCGACGACCCCGCCTCGGTCACGGTGTCGCCGTCGAGGTACGCCAGCTCGGTCAGGACGTCGCAGACATGGTCGAACTGGCGGGCAATGGTGTTCGTCCGGGTCTCGATCCGTCGCTTGATGGTCTCGGTCTCGCGCGTGAGCCGCAGCGAACGCTCGGCCCAGCGAGCGTGGTCCTCGCGTTCGGGGCAGTCATGACACGGATGGCTGCGGATCGCCACACGGAGACGGGTCACCTCCCGATCGTCCTGGGCGGGCGAACGCTCGCGCGACCCACGACCCGCGGATGCGCCCGCAACCCCCGGCAGGTCGCGCGTGCGCTCACGCAGCAGCTGGGCCAGCTCGCGACGCTGTTGCGGGTTGCGCGCGTTGAAGGTCTTCGCGATCCGCATCCTCGTCAACGCCCGGACGGGGGTGGGGAAGTCCACCATCGACCCCGGCATGCGCTCGCAACGGGAAGGCCCGCGGCCGCTCGTCCTGACGTTGGACCGCCAGGCCCGCCGGCTGTCGATGGTGGACATCCCCACCCCCGACCAGGCGTTGAAGAGGATGCGGATCGCGAAGACCTTCAACGCGCGC
>JANLYC010000528.1:0-18313 GCA_031365435.1 Nocardioidaceae bacterium | reverse complement strand
GGCGCTGCTGGACTACTTCCGGGAGACCTTGCTGTGGAAGTGCGCGGGGCTGAACGCGGACCAGCTCAAGCAGCGTTCCGTCCCGCCGTCCTCGATGTCGCTGCTTGGACTGGTGCGGCACATGGCCGAGGTCGAGCGGGTCTGGTTCCGGACCCGGGTCGCCGGCGAGGACATCGGGCCGATCTTCTGCTCGGACGCCGCCCCCGGCGGCGACTTCGACGACGTCGACGCAGCTGACGCCGAGGCCGACTTCGCCACGTACCAGCGTGAGGTCGACGCGGCGCGTGCCGTGCTGGCCGCCCGCGACTTCGATGACACGTTCGCGCTGACACGCCCGGAGGCGACCATCGACGTCCGGGCGCTGGTGCTGCACATGATCGAGGAGTACGCCAGGCACTGCGGGCATGCCGACCTGATCCGCGAGTGCGTCGACGGGGCCACCGGCGACTGAGCCGTCGGTCAGGCCGGGTCGCGTGCCGCGCTGCGGAGGTGTCTAAGCGCACGCAGATTGGTATCGACCTGACAGCGGCAGATGAGTGCGTTGACGTGTCGTCACAAGGGACGACACGCGTGAGGCTGACCTACTGGCCGACTCGGCCGTCGATGCACTCGCGCAGCAGGTCGGCGTGCCCGCAGTGGCGGGCGTACTCCTCGATCCGGTGGACCCACAACACACGCACCGCGATACCACGTTCGCCGATCCGCTCAGCCGGGTCCGGATGCTCGGCCAACGCTAGGTCAGTAGCGGCCTGCTCCCGAGCAAGATCGTCGAGCGCGCCGTCGACCGTCGCCTGCTCACCGATGGCTTGCTCGAAGTCGGCATCGCCCTCGCCGTACATCTTCGGCGCGGGCTCCCCCGGCACGAACCAGTTGCGCCAGTCCCGTTCCGCCTCGGCCAGGTGACGCAGGAGCCCAAGCAGCGACATGGTCGACGGCGGCACCGAGCGGCGCGCCAACTGCTCGGGGCCGAGCCCCTCGCACTTCATCAGCAGGGTCAACCGATAACTCCTCAGGTAGTCCTGCAGCGTCGCCAACTCGCCGTCCGGGCTGACTCCGTCACTGTTGCGGGGATCAGCCGCCGGATCTGCCCACATGTCGGGGTAGACGCTCGCCTGACTCCAGCGTTCGGGCACGTCATTCATCCCGCCATGGTGTTGGCCAAGAGCCCGCGCCGCAAGTAAGTCAACTTTCCGCTCATCGGCACGACCGCGCACTATCCGCGGCATGAGCGCGCGCTAAGCCCGAGGCAACACGACGGTCGGCAACTCCGTTTCCAGCCACTCGGTCAGGTCGTCTGGTTCGAGCGTCGGGCGGCCCAGCTTGGCGATCGTGAACTCCAGCACATCCTCGACCCCTCCACTGCCGACGAAGTCGATGGTTACTTCAGCGCCGCGATCAGGTAGGTCCGTGATGCCTCGGACCTGCGGCTCAAGTCCTGCCTGGCGAAGGGACGCCCCGTGGCGGCTGAGGACCGAAGCGCACGCGTCGAGCAATGCGTGCTCACGTTCGGTCGCTGCGCCGCGATAACCCGCCTGCTTCACGTGCTCAACTCATTCTCTTCGGAGGTTTGCAAACAGGTTAGACGCGAGCGGATCATCTCGTCCGGAGAACGCACGCTTATCGGCATGAGCGGCCCTGACAGCGGAAGAAGAGGACGTTCCACGGCAGACTGCGAACCATGACCTTCGCGATCGATCTCCGGTGGGCATGCACCGAGCAGGTATCGGCCTCCACCGTCAGTCGGTTCAACTCAGCGTTCCGACCAGGCGATGAATACGTGTGCGTATGGGTGCCTGTGGACGAGCCTTCGACCGTGCGCATCGAGTTCGACGTTGAAGCGGAGGACTATGAGTCAGCGACCCGCCAGGCGGTACGACAAGTCGAATCAGCAGCGTCTACGTCCGGTCTGACGGGTGAGGCGGTCGAGGTCGTCGCCATGACTGAGGATGGGCAGTTCCGCTGGACCAAGTGACGACCTCTCATCGGCATGAGAGTGCGTGACGCTACGGTGCCTGTTCGTCGGAAGCGGCACGTCTCGTCACAACGGCAGGTGCACGGCTCCCCCGTCGACCCGCTCCAGGTCGCGACCGATCACGATGTCGAGAGGGTTGGTCAGGCACCGGATCGAGCCACCGCCCTTGTGGAACTCCGACACGTCGACCAGCACGACCTCGAAGCCGGCCGCCTCGAGCTCAGCACGCACGCGCGCAGGGCATGCCGGCATCAGGATCGCCCGCCCGATGACGATCGAGTTGGCGCAGAACGTCAGAGCCTCGGCTTCGGACAGGATGATCGGCTCGGGCACGAGAGCGAGCAGCGCCCCGGCACTGGCTGGGTCGAATGCCGCCGGACAGACCAGTGCCCGCCGCTCGTCGAGTGGGCAGAACGCGAGGTCGAGGTGGTACATGCCCGGATGCGTGATGCGCACGCCCTGCACCCGGACGTCGAAGTCGACAGCCAGCTGCTTCAGCGCGAGCTCCTCGGTGCGCGGCCCGAAGCCGACGACGAGACGACCGGCGAACGGGAACGCGTCGCCGGCCTCGAAGTACGCGCCCACCCCCGCCTGTCCGACGTACGAGAGCGCGTAGCCCAGGTCCTCGAACCAGCGGCTCGACGAGTCCGCTTCGAGACGTCGCTCGGCATACCTCATGTGCGACATCGCCACCCGCGATCGCTGGTCCGTCAGCGCCAATCCGAGGTTCATCGCATAGACCATGTCAGGAGAGTCGGTGCGCTGCTCGAGGACGTCGATGCGACCTCCGAGGCCCTCGATGTGCGTGACTAGCCCCTCCCACTGACGCAGCGCGAGCTCGCGGTCCGGCTGTGCCGCCAGGTCCATGTAGGGGTTGATCCGGTAGTCGACGCGGAAATGTTCAGGGTGCACCAGCCCGTAGTGCCGACCCCACCTCAGCGGGGCACTCGTGCCCGCGCCGCCGGTCGCGTGCGGCTGGACGGCCGGGTCCTGGATCTGCACGGTCATGATGGATTCCCCTCTCCACGTCACGGGACGCCACTCGCAGCCGAGTGACGTCTGAGGCTTGATGGTCTGATTGTCCGACAATCTGACAACTCAGTATGCCGCGGGGGCCAACCAGAGTCAACCGACCGCAGTTGCGCCGCGTCTCGATAGGGTTCGGTGGACATGTACGACGACCTGCAGCTCGAGCTCGAGACCTCCTCGACCGTCGACCGCGCCGCCGACGTGATCCGGCGGGCGCTGTTCGCGGGCCAGCTCGAACCAGGTACTCCGCTGCGCGAGGTGGCCCTGTCCGAGGTGATGGGCGTGGGTCGAAGCACGATCCGCGAGGCTCTCGGCCTGCTCGTCGGCGAGGGCCTGGCGGTGCGGGTGCCCCACCGCGGTGTCGCCGTCAAGCAGCTCAGCGCAGACGACGTCCACGACGTGAGTCGTGCCCGCGCCGCGCTCGAGTCCGCCGGCGTACGCCGCTGGGGCGAGGCCGGCGAGCACGAACGTCAGCAGGTGCGCGACGCCCTGCGCGCCTACACTCAGCTCGCACGGTCCAGCGGTGCCTCGAACGATCCCGCCAGGATGACCGAGGCACATCTCCAGATCCACCGGGCACTGGTCGGACTGACCGGAAGCGAGCGGCTGCTGGCTGCCAGCGACGCCCTCAGCTCCGAGATCAGGCTCGGACTCGCACACCTCGACCGCACCAGGGCCAACCTGCGCCAGCAGGCCGACGAGCACAGCCGGCTGGTCGAGCTGCTCGAAGCGGGGCGGCTGGACGACGCGCTTGCCGAGCTCGACCGGCACCTCGCGGCCGCGGAAGGCTCACTGCTCAGCGCGACGGGCCACGGGGCCGCCGGCTGACAGGAGGAGACCGCCATGGAACGATCGTCCTCATGAAGTCGAGGCTGATCCGCATCTTCGTCAACGCGTGCGCGCTGGCCGCCGCGGCGTGGCTGTTCAAGGACATCCGCATCACCGGCCACACCGACCGCGACCGCGTCATCACGTTGCTGGTGGTGGCGCTGATCTTCGGCCTGGTCAACGAGTTCGTCCGCCCGATCGTGGCGCTGCTCTCGTTGCCGCTCTACCTGCTCACACTGGGGCTGATGTTCGTCGTAGTCAACGCGCTGATGCTCATGCTGACCAGCTGGATCGCTGACCAGCTCGACATCGGCTTTCGCGTGCACGGCTTCTGGACGGCGGTCTGGGGATCGATCGTCATCTCGGTCGTGAGCTGGATCGTCGGGCAGGTCGCACCCGGTCGCGACTGGTCGTGACGGGTCGTGACGGGCCGTGGAGGCGATGACGGTGGGGCCTGCCGGCGAACGTGCGACTCCCAGGCTTCCTGATGCGCGTGAGGGAGCGCGTGTGGCGACGGGCGCATCGCCGTACCGGATCGCGTTCGTCTGTCTGGGCAACATCTGCCGGTCACCCACCGCCGCCGTCGTCATGACCGAGAAGCTCACCGACGCCGGGCTGGCGCGGCGTGTTCTCGTCCGAAGCGCCGGGACCGGCGACTGGCACCTGGGTGAGCAGATGGACCGGCGGGCGGCCGCCACTCTCACGGCGCACGGCTACGACCCGAGCGAACACCGCGCCACCCAGTTCGACGCCACCTGGCTCGAGGAGCACGACCTGGTGCTCGTGATGGACCAGATCAACGCCCGCGACGTCCGGGCGATGGTCCGCGACGAGTCGGACACGGCACGGATCATGATGTTCCGCGCGTTCGACCCGGTCTCCGACGACACGCTCGACGTGCCCGATCCCTGGTACAGCGGAGACAACAGCTTCGCCGTGGTCCTGGCGATGGTCGAGCGGACCTGCGACACGCTGATCGGCGCCCTGGCGGACCGGCTCGGACCACCGGAGCCGGACGGCCGGTAGTCAACCGGTCGAGCAGCACGTAGGTTCACACCATGGCACGGATGAGCACGATCGCCGGCCGCGCGGAAGCCCTGCTCGGGACGTCGGTCGTGGCGACGACTCCCGTCGCCGGCGGCGACATCTGCACAGCGACCCGGCTCCGGCTCAGTGATGGGCGCAGCGCGTTCGTCAAGACGCGGCCGCACGCACCGCCGGACTTCTTCGCCAGCGAAGCTCGCGGACTGGCGTGGCTCGGCGAGGCACCCGGCGCACCCGTGCCCGACGTGCTGGGAGTGGCCGACGACTGCCTGATCCTGTCCTGGGTCGAGCCGGGCCGGCCGAGCCTCGACGGTGTCGAGGCCTTCGCCAGGCAACTGGCCGAGACGCATCGCAGTGGTGCCAAGCAGTTCGGCGCCGAGCAGGACGGCTATATCGCGACCGTGCCGCTGACCAACAGCCCCACCGACTCGTGGCCCGAGTTCTGGGTCACCCGGCGCGTGCTTCCGTACCTCAAGGTCGCCCGCGACCGCAGCAACATCAGCGATGCCGATGCGGCGGCCATCGAGGCAGTCATGTCACGGATCGCAGAGTTCGCCGGCCCGACCGAGGAGCCCAGCCGCATCCATGGCGATCTGTGGTCCGGCAACGTGGTCTGGAGTGCCGAAGGACCCGGCTACCTCGTCGACCCGGCTGCGCACGGTGGACATCGCGAGACCGACCTGGCGCTGTTGGCGCTTTTCGGCGCACCACACCTCTCACGCCTGCTGGAGGCGTATGACGAAGCCGACCCGCTCGTCGACGGTTGGCGCGAACGCCAACCCCTGCACCAGATCCATCCCCTACTCGTGCACGCGATCCTCTTCGGTGGCTCCTACGGAGCACGGGCCGGTGCGGCCGCGCGCTCGCTCCTCGACGGAACCGCGGGTCAGGCCACCACGTGATCCGGGAACGCCGACGCTCTCAGGGCGATCTCAGTTGCGAGTGGCAGGCTTGAGCCATGCGCATTCTCGTGGTGGACGACGACCGCGCCGTGCGCGACTCCCTGCGGCGCTCGCTGGAGTTCAACGGCTACGAGGTGGCCCTCGCCAACGACGGCGTCGAGGCGCTGGCCAGGATCAACGGACTCGCCCCCGACGCGCTCATCGTCGACGTCATGATGCCGCGCCTCGACGGCATCGAGACCACCCGCGCCCTGCGCGCTGCCGGCAACGACCTCCCGATCCTCGTGCTGACCGCTCGCGACTCGGTAAACGACCGGGTCGACGGGCTCGACGCGGGAGCCGACGACTACCTGGCCAAGCCGTTCGCGCTCGACGAGCTGCTCGCCCGCGTCCGGGCCATGCTCCGGCGACGTACTCTCGGCACCGGACGGGACGACGACGAAGGCCCGCTGACGTTCGCCGACCTGACGATGAACCCGGTCACGCGCGAGGTTGAGCGCAACGGCCGGGCGATCACGTTGACCCGCACGGAGTGGGACCTGCTCGAGCTGTTCATGCGACGGCCCAAGCGCGTGCTCGAACGCGCGTTCATCCTCGAGGAGGTGTGGGGTTACGACTTCCCGACCACCGCGAACTCCCTCGAGGTGTATGTCGGATACGTACGCCGCAAGACGGAGGCCAACGGTGAGCCACGCCTCCTGCATACCGTGCGAGGCGTCGGTTACGTCTTGCGCGAGACTCCCCCGTGAGCCCGGGAGCGCTGACCACGATCACGGGCGGCCGGATGTCGCTGGCCGCCCGCATCTCCTTGCTGGCCGCCGGCGCGGTCGGCGTCTCGGTCGCGGTCGCCGCGCTCGCTGCGTACCTCACGTTGCGCTCGCAGCTCTACAGCAGGCTCGACGCATCTCTCCTCGAACGTGCACAGACGACCGCGCAGTCCGGTGTCAGCGAGACCACCCTGGCCAGTCTGCCGGAGGAGTTCCTCGGCGCGGCCGACCTCCGGGTCTATCTGCTGTATCCCGGTGCGAAGCTCGAGCCCACCAACCACGCCTGGCTGGAGCCGATCACGTCCTCGGAGATCGCGGTCGCCAACGGCCAGCTCGCCTACACGATCCGCACGGTGGACCGGCACGGCCACGACTCCCGGGTCGTCACCGTGAACGCCGGCAACGGCGTGGCCCTGATGTTCGCGCAGTCGACCGAACCGATCCAGCGAACGCTTGACCGAATGGGTCTCGTGCTCCTGCTGGTCGGCGGTGGCGGCGGTATCGCGGCCGCGCTCATCGGGCTCGCCGTGGCTCGGTCGTCGCTCCGCCCGGTCCGACGCCTCAGCGCGGCCGCTGACCACATCGCGCGGACGGAGGAGCTCAGGCCGATCGAGATCACCGGAGACGACGAGCTGGCGAGTCTGGCCACGTCCTTCAACAAGATGCTCGCTGCACTGTCGGCCTCGCGAGAACGGCAACGCCAGCTCGTGGTCGACGCCGGACATGAGCTCCGTACTCCGCTCACCAGCCTGCGCACCAACCTCGAGCTGCTGGCCCAGGCCGACCGCGAGGGTGGCATGTCCGTCGCGCAACGCGACGAGATCTTCGCCGATGTGACGGGCCAGGTCGAGGAGCTGTCCACGCTCGTCGGAGACCTGGTCGAGCTGGCCCGAGAGGAACCCGTCACGGCCACCCCTGAACGCACCGACCTCTCCGACATCGTGGCCCGGGCCGTCGAACGCGTACGCCGCAGGGCGCCCGACGTGACGTTCGACGTCGCGACGTCGTCATGGTGGGTGGTCGGCGAAGTCGCGATCCTCGAGCGGGCCGTGACCAACCTTCTCGACAACGCGGCCAAGTACGGCCCGCCTGACGGCACCGTCACGGTCAGGCTCGACTCCGGGACGTTGACTGTCATGGATGAAGGGCCTGGTGTCAGCGAGAGCGACCTGCCGATGGTGTTCGAGCGGTTCTACCGAGCCGCCGATGCGCGCACCCTGCCCGGCTCCGGTCTCGGGTTGTCGATCGTGCGCCAGGCGGTACGACGACACGGCGGTCACGTGATGATGGCGAACCGCGAGCCCACTGGGGCTGTGCTCACGATGTGGCTGCCCGGCCAGCCCAACGAGATCGTTGCGCCCGGTGGCGGAGAGGCATCCACGAGCGCTGCTGCTGGCGTGTCCTCGGTGTTCCAGCGCCGGCGCTGATGACGCGGGACCACTCACAGAAACCTCTCGGCGGGGTCTCAGCCCCCACTCAGCCAACGAACGCAGGCTGGAGACATGGCCAACGACATGTTCCCCCCGCTATACCCACCCGGAGCGCCGCTGTCCCCCCCTGCAGCGAGCCCGCGGCGGGGGGGACGTGTCGTTGGCGCAGCCCTGCTGGTCGGCGCGCTCGCCGGCGGCACCGCGGGTTTCGGCGCAGCCGCCATCCTCACCGACCACAACACGGCCAGCACTGCTGCCGCATCGTCCGGCGCACTCACCGTCGACCCGTCCGTCAACACCGCGACGACGCCCGGTAGCACGGAAGCGGCTGCGGCCAAGGCCCTGCCGTCCGTGGTGAAGATCTATGCCAGCGGCCCGCAGGGCAGCGGCTCGGGCTCCGGCATCGTGTTGACGAAGGACGGCGAGATCCTGACCAACAACCATGTCGTCGAGCTGGCGCTGGGCGGCGGCAAGCTGGCCGTCAGCTTCAACGACGGCAGCAGCGCCAAGGCGACGATCCTCGGCCGGGATCCCCTCACCGACCTGGCCGTCATCCGGGCCGAGGGGCAGAACTCGCTCACCCCCGCGACGCTGGGCAACTCCGACGCGCTCAAGGTAGGCGAACAGGTCGTCGCCGTCGGCGCGCCGTTCGGGCTCGAGAGCACGGTGACCACGGGCATCGTGTCCGCCCTCAACCGCCCGGTCACCACGCAGGGCGAGGCTGCCAACGACCCCACCACGATCTTTCCGGCGATCCAGACCGATGCGGCGATCAACCCCGGCAACTCCGGTGGTCCGCTCATCGACCTGTCAGGGAACGTGGTCGGCATCAACTCCGCGATCAAGACGGACACGTCCACGGCCGGCACCCAAGGCGGTTCCATCGGGCTGGGCTTCTCCATCCCCATCAACGACGCGATCCCGATCGTGCAGCAGTTGCGGGCCGGGGAGACACCCACCCATGCCAGGATCGGCGTCTCGATCGACAACGCGACCGACTCGGTCGGCCTGCCCGACGGTGCGCTCATCGGCAAGGTCGACCCAGGGACGGCCGCCGCGGCCGCTGGACTCCAGACGGGCCAGGTCATCACCGCCGTGGACGGCCAGCAGATCAACGACGCCGACTCCCTGGTTGCCACCGTGCGTTCCTACCGCCCCGGTGACAAGGTCACGCTGACCGTGGCGTCGTCGAGCAAGGGCGTCACCGGCGGCAGCACCCACACGGTCTCGCTGACCTTGGGATCCGACGTAGGTTCCTGAGGAAGCACGACCCCCGTTCTGAGGGACCGGACATCACCTGGCTGGGATGTCCGGTCCCTCGCCATGTCACGTCTCTGCGGTCAGGGCAGCGAACAACGCGCTGACCTTCCACTGCGTCTCGGCGTACTCCTCGTCGCAGTCCGAGCGCACGGTGATGCCCCCTCCGGTGCCCAACGTGTAGCGCCCGTTGTGGTGGACCAGGCTCCGGATCACGATCCCGAGGTCCACCCGGCGGTCGTCCCCGAGCCACCCGAGCGCCCCCGCATAGGGGCCGCGGCCGGAGGTCTCGACGTCGGCGATGATCTGCATGGTGCGCAGCTTCGGTGCGCCGGTCATGGACCCACCGGGGAACAGCGCGCGCACGGCGTCCACGGGGGCGGTGCGTGCGTGCAGCCGTCCACGGATCGTGGTGACGAGCTGGTGGACCGTGGGGTAGGACTCGACGTGCATGAGATCCGTGACCTCGACCGTGCCCACCTGGCACACCATCGACATGTCGTTGCGGAGCAGGTCGACGATCATGAGGTTCTCGCCACGGAACTTGGGGTCGCGGCGTAGCCGCTCGGCGGCGGCTGCGTCGGCGGCGGGGTCGTCATGTCGCGGCGTCGTGCCCTTGATCGGACGCGTCTCGAGCCAGCCATCCGGACTGATGGTGGCGAACCGTTCCGGTGAGCTGCTCAGCAGGCTGACGCCGTGATGTGTGAGGTAGCCGGCGTACGGCGCCGGGTTCGCCCGACGCAGCCGGCGGTACGCAGAGAGGGGATCGAGGTCGCTGGCCAGCTCGGTGCGGTACGTCAGGTTGGTCTCGTAGGAGTTTCCGCGCCGCAGCTCCGACTGCACCCGGACGAACGCCTCCGCATAGCCGCCGGAGTCGAGGGTGCGCAAGACCTGCGGAGGATCCGACGGGCCGAGGTGGGCTGCGGGCCGGGTGTCATCGACCAACCGGGCCACCTCGTCGTGCCAGGCGGCATCGCCGACCGCACGCACCGTCGCGCTCTCGTGGTCGAACACCACCCGGCGGTCGGCACGCAGCCAGCAGGCGTCCGGTACGTCGGTCGGGTCGAGCCGGGCGGGCAGATCGGGACGGCTGGCATATCCGAAGTAGCCGACCCAGCCGCCGTCGGCCCTTTCGGTCGGCGAGTGGTGCTGCAGCGCCGCGAAGACGTCATCTCCGACCGCCTCGTTGGAACCATCCCGGTGAGCCAGGACCACGCGGCGGCGGGCGTCGTAGGTGAGGCTGAGGTCGCCGGGCCGGAGCCAGCCGACATACGACTGCCGACCCGACCAGGGGCGGGCGCCTGCACCGTCGAGCCAGAACGCCCGGTCCCGGCCCGCGGCGTGAGTCGCGACGAAGTCCTCGGGCTCGACCCAGGGCAGCACCCGGTCGGCCATCGACGCCGGCTTCGGCCCCGTCACCGGCCCGATCATCGGCTGGGTCCCGTCGACAACCCGAGGAAGTTGCCGACCAGCCGCGCGCCATGCTCGGTGAGGATCGACTCCGGGTGGAACTGCACGCCGTGCAGCGGTCGTTCGCGGTGCGCCACCCCCATCACGACCCGACCCTGCGGCTCGTCGCACCAGGCGGTGACGACGAGTCCAGGTGGCACCGCGACAGCCGCTTGCGAGTGGTAGCGAACAGCCGAGAAGCCCTGCGGGATGCCGGCGAAGACGCCCGTGCTCGTATGCCGGATCACGGACACCTCGCCATGCGCCGGCGCCACGACCTCGACCGCCCCGCCGCACAGGTCGACGATGCCCTGCATGCCGAGGCACACCCCGAGCACGGGAACCTGCGCGGTCGCGATGATCGCCCGGCCGAGCGCGAAGTCCTGACGGTCATGCACGGTGCCTGGCCCGGGCGACAGCACCAGATGCGTGTAGCCGACGGACCAGCGATCGGCGGCGTCGACGTCGTCGTGCTGCACGACGTCGGGCAGCACACCGGTCACACCGGCGATCAG
Source organism: Nocardioidaceae bacterium (assembly GCA_031365435.1). Lineage (GTDB taxonomy): Bacteria > Actinomycetota > Actinomycetes > Propionibacteriales > Nocardioidaceae > JANLYC01. The sequence goes on along the minus strand of JANLYC010000528.1, from coordinate 7,120 downwards.
GTGGACCAGGTTGTAGGTATAGGAGTCGTGGTGGTCGACGACCAGGACCCTCGTCGAGCTCATGAGGAGTCTTGCTCAGCCAACAGGTCCAGGAGCAGCTCGCGGATGAGGTCGAACCCGTTCTCGGTGAGGATCGACTCGGCGTGGAACTGGATGCCACGGAAGCCGTGACCCGCGACGAGATGGACGTCGCCGGTCTTCGCATCCGCGTCCACGCGCAACCCCTCGGCCACCTGCGCCGGCTGCTTGGCGACGAAGGTGTTGTAGAAGCCGACGTTCTCGTGCCGGTCGAGCAGGTCGACCTTCGTCTGGGTGCCCTGGAACACGATGTCCTTGTACGCGAGCTCGAAGCCGAGCACGCTGCACAACACCTGATGCCCCAGACACACCGCCAGGAAGGGGGTTCGGCCGTCGATCAGGTCGACGACGGCCGCTCGGACTGCGGTGATCTTGGCGTCGGCGGAGTCTCGCGGGTCACCCGGGCCGGGCCCGACGATGACGACGTCGGCGCGGTCGAAGTCCCCTGTCGCGTAGTCGTGGTGGCGGATGGTCTCGCTCGTCATACCGAGGACCGCGAGCACGTGCCGCAGCATCATCACGAAGTCGTCCTCGCCGTCGAGGACGACCACATGCTTGCCGAGGAGGGCCGGCGCGGGTTGGGCATCGGACTGGTCGTTGAACCAGAACCTGCTGAGCCGCTGGTTGCGTCGTCCCAACGCGACGAGGACGTCTTCGTCGCGGGTGAGGTCAGCCACCTCCCCGGCCGGAGTGTCGGGCGCGGCCACGAGGCCGAACGCGGTGAGGATGCCGCCCGCCTTGGCGTGTGTCTCGGCCACTTCGTACGCAGGGTCGGAGTCGCGGACGAGGGTGGCACCGGCGGTGACGCGCAGCCGTCCATCGGGTCTTACGTCGGCGGTCCGCAAGACGATCGGGGCGTCGACGGTGGGCGACCCGTCCGCCTCCCTGCCGATCAGGGCCAGCACGGCGCCGTAGTAGCCGCGGCCCTGCCGCTCGTACTTCTCGATCAGGCGGCAGGCGTTCTCGACGGGGCTGCCGGTGACGGTGGCGGCGTACATCGACGAGCGGAGGACGTCCCGGACGTCGCGATGCGTGCGGCCGGCGAGGATGTACTCGGTGTGGATCAGGTGCGTCATCGGCTTGAGGAACGGACCGAGGATCTGGCCGCCCTCGCTGCAGATGTCGCACATCATCTTCAGCTCCTCGTCGACGACCATGAAGAGCTCGTAGATCTCCTTCTCGTCGGCCAGGAAGTCGAGCAGCCGCCGCTTGCGCTCGGCCGCGTCGTCCTGTCCAGCGACCCGGAAGGTGCCGCTGATCGGGTTCATGCGGACCTCGCCACCGTGCACGCTGATGTGCCGCTCAGGGCTGGCACCGACGAGGTGGCGGTCGCCGGTGAACACGACGAACGTCCAGTACGCGCCCCGCTCGCGCTCGAGCAACCGACCGAACACGGTCAGCGCCTTGGCGTGGTCCCAGTCGGCGATCGTGGCCGTGAAGTTGCGCGCGATGACCAGGTTTGCGCCCTCACCGCTGCCGATCTCGTCGTCGATCACGTGCCGGACGATGTCGGCGTACTCCGGATCAGGGATGTCGAAACCGGACTCGCCGACGGTCTCGACGGGCTTGTCGGGAAGCTGATCGAGCAGGTCCGCCACGGCGACCCGCGCGGCGGCGTCGATCTCGATGCTGACCAGCTGCGCGTCATCGGCATGGGCGCGGAAGCCGCGCTCGCGGATCTGGGCGAACGGCAAGCAGACGAGCCGGTCGAGAGTGGCTCCGTCGGCAGGCCGCTCCGGATCGAGGGGGATGTCGGCCAGCGCGGTGTGAACCACCGGACGACCGTTCAGCACCGTGACGTGGTCGTCGCCGGGCAGCCGGATCAGCGCGTACGCCGCGGAGGTGGTGACCTCGTCGAGCAGGCTCATCGGTGACCGATCCGGTGGCAGGGCTGGCAGCTGGGCGTCGCGGCCAGCGGGGCGGTCTGGCTCGAGTGGTCTGAGGTTATCAACGGCCGCCCCGTCCCCGCGGATTGCGGGAAAGTGCATCGCAACACGCCGATAGCCGACTGAAGATTCCCGCAATTGCGGGTACGGGGCGGGTCAGGGCCGCCAGTGGTTCGTCGTCCCCACGATCTCGAGCTGCTGGGTCGCGCGGGTGAGGACGACGTACAAGGTGCGGATGCCGGCGTCGGACTCGGCCACGATGGCGTCCGGCTCGACCACGACCAAACCGTCGAACTCCAGGCCCTTCGTGTCGATCGGCTCGAGCACGACGATGCGCTCGGTGTCGCGCTCGCCCAGCCAGGCGCGGACCTCGTCGAGCCGGTCCGCCGGTGCCACGACCCCGATGGTCCCGTCGAGCTGGTCGGCAAGGTGCTCGGTCGCCTCGCGCACGGTTCGGGCCAGCTGTGGGTGATCCACGTCGTGGATGCGGGGCTCGACGCCGGTCTCGCGCACAGCCACCGCGAGGTCAGCCCCCGGGATGGCGGCCCGGGCGACCTCGGCGGCGAGCTCGTAGATCTCCTGGGAGTTGCGGTAGTTCGTGGAGAGTCGGAAGGCGTTGTGGTCCTTGCCGCGCAGCGCGTCCTCGCGAGCCGCGGCCGCCTCGTCCGGCCGTGACCAGGACGACTGAGCGGCGTCACCGACGACGGTCCAGCTCGCGTGCCGGCCACGGCGTCCGACCATCCGCCACTGCATCGGGCTCAGGTCCTGCGCCTCGTCGACCAGGACGTGGGCATAGCCGTCGTCCTCGATCGAAACCGTCGGCCGCTCCCCCGGTCGGACGCGCACGAAGCCACCCGACGACCGTTGGTCCGTGGTCGACAGCTCCGGAACCGTCTCGTCGTACAGGTCGGCAAGCGGGTCGTCCTCCGGCTCGGGCTCGGGGGGTTCGCCCACCAGGTAACGCAGCTCATCGAGAAGCGGCACGTCTTCGACGGAGAAGTCGTCGGTGAGCGACTCGAGCAGGTCGTCGATCTCGGGCTTGCGCAGCAAGGTGCCGGCATCGACGGCGAGCCGGGCGGGGTCACGGAGCCAGCCGTAGACGTCGACAGCGTCGACGACCGGCCACCAGCTGCGTGCGAACTCGATGAAGTCGTCGCTGCCGCGCATCGTGTGAGCGAACTCGTCGTGACCGTGCTCGCGGGCCCGGTCGCCGGTCGCCTTGCGCCACAACAGCTCGATGAGCTCGTCGGCCACCTTGGGAGCAACACGGTTTCGCCGTTGGCCGGAGCTGAGCAGCGTACGACGCAGGACTCCGAGCTCGCGCTCGTCCAGCGTCAGGACGTCGTCCCGGTAGAAGATGCGGAACGACGTCGGGGCGCCGGGAACCGCGCCCCGGGCTGTACGAGCGAGCAGCGGCTTCATCCGTGACGACCCCTTGATCGACGCGACCGTCGGTCGGTCATGACGGGTCGCTGTGATGCCGTCGACGACCTCCCCCAGTGCGCGGAGCGACACGCTGGTCTCGCCGAGACTGGGCAGGACACGTTCGATGTAGCTCATGAACACGGTGTTGGGGCCGACGACGAGGACGCCTCCGCCCTCGAACCGTCGCCGGTCGATGTAGAGGAGGTAGGCCGCCCGGTGCAGCGCAACGACGGTCTTGCCCGTTCCCGGGCCGCCACTGATCGTGGTGACGCCCTTCTGGGGCGCTCGGATCGCGTCGTCCTGCTCCTTCTGGATGGTGGCGACGACGGAGTGCATGGTCTTGTCGCGCGACCGACTGAGCGAGGCGATGAGGGCGCCCTCGCCGACGACGACGAGGTCATCGGGCGCGTGATCGGCGTCGAGCAAGTCGTCCTGGATACCGATGACCTTGTCGCTGCTGGACTGCAGGACACGTCGGCGTACGACGCCGAGCGGGTCCTGTGCGGTCGCCTGGTAGAAGACCGACGCAGCGGGCGCACGCCAGTCGATCAGCAACACCTCGCGCTCCTCGTCGCGCAGGCCGAGCCGGCCGATGTAGCGGGGCTCGTCGTCATGGCGCAGGTCGAGGCGGCCGAACACCAGGCCCTCGTGTGCGGCGTTGAGCGTGGCGAGCCGTTTGCTGGCCTGGAACACCATGGCGTCGCGTTCGACGAGGCCGCCTTCGTTGCCGACCCCGGCACGGGCATGCCCGTCGGCGGCGAGGGCCTGGGCCGATCGAGTGGCGGCCTCGAGCCGGGCGTAGATACGGTCGACGACGGCTTGTTCGTGCTTGATCTCTTGCTCGACCGTGTCGTCCGTGACCGGTCGCTCGCGACGATCTGACAAGGGTGCTCGTTCCTATCCCCCGGAATCAGTGAACATCCCAGTCTAAGGGGCCGGGGAACTCGTCTGGGTCGGGTTTGCGCGAATCGTCGTACGGGACGCGGTGGGGGCTCCATCGGGGCCGAGGCGGGGGGAAGCGGACGAGGCAGCTACGCAGTCGCCAAGGCAGGTTTGCCTTGTTAACAGTCCATATGGCTTGTTAACTAGGCAAACGCGGAGGGCGACGGGACATCTGGAGCTTGCGGGGGTAGGGCTCGAAGACTTCGGACTCGCGCCGGCCGGTGTCGGTCCAACCGCGACGCGCATAGAAGGACCGGGCACGGTGGTTGTCGACGAGGACCCAGAGGTACGCGGTCTGAGCACCTTGCGCGGCCAGGCCCGCCAGCACTGCGTCGTGCAGCCGGTCGGCCCGGCCGGATCCCCAGCACCGCGGCAGGTACCCGAAGTGCCGCAGCCACTGGTCGCCGTACGCCGCGTAGCCGACCGGCCCCGACTCGTCGAGGTCCAGCAGCGTCACGAGGTCGGGATCGCCGAGCACGATGCGCCAACGCGCGAGCACGTCGTCGGACGGGAAGGGCAGGTCCGGACCGAAGACATGGGCGAGGCCGACGCTCGACGCCTGCCGCTCGAGGTCCAGCAGGGTGACCAGGTCATCGTCGGTGGCTCGCCGGATCACGTGCGCACGCTACCCGGTCTGGCAGGGCCGCTCCGCCGGAGCGGTCCAGGGCCTGCGGCGCCCTGCTCCCCTCGTCGCAGTCGACGCCGCAGGCCAGTCCCCCTCAGGACGGTCTGGTGTCCTGCTTCCGGTGCGCGATGGTCACCAGGTGCGATTCCGCAGGCGGGTCTCCTCGTCCCGAGCGTGCTCTTGTTCGGCGTGAGCGAACATGACCCGTCTGGGCTACGGAAACCTCGTTGATCGGACATGTCTCGGCTTGCTGGCAGGCTGATCACATGAGTGACGGCATCCGCTACCGGTCGCAGGCCGGCCGGTGGGTGCTGCTGGCCGCGGTGCTCGGGTCCGGCATGGCCCTGCTGGACGGCACGGTCGTCAACGTCGCTCTGCGCACGATGGGTCGCGACCTCGACGCGAGCCTGTCGCAGCTGCAGTGGATCAGCAACGGCTACCTGCTGTCGTTGGCGTCCCTGATCCTGCTCGGCGGCTCGTTGGGCGACCGCTTCGGTCGCAGACGCGTGTTCGTGGTCGGCGTCGTCTGGTTCGCCCTCGCGTCGCTGATGTGCGGGGCAGCTCAGAGCGCTGAGCAGCTCATCGCCGCCCGCGTCCTGCAGGGGGTCGGAGCGGCTCTGCTGACCCCCGGCAGCCTTGCGATGATCCAGGGATCCTTCCACCCGGCCGACCGCGCACGGGCCATCGGTGCCTGGTCAGGGCTAGGTGGGATCGCGGCGGCGGTCGGACCTTTCGTCGGCGGATGGCTGGTCCAGTACGCCACCTGGCGCTGGGTGTTCCTGCTCAACCTGCCCATGGCCGTCATCACGATTGCGGCCGCGCAGCGGCACGTGCCCGAGACACGCGACCCCGAGTCCGTGCCCGGTTTCGACGTCCCCGGCGCCGTGCTGGGTGCCCTCGCACTTGCCGCCGTCACCTTCGCTCTCATCGAGGTCGGCGACCTCTCTGGGGTCATCGTCGGCACGACGGCAGTCGTGGGCGTGCTTGCCTTTGCTCTCTTCATCGGGGTCGAGCGGACGAGCCGGCGCCCGATGATGCCGACCGGGTTGTTCTCCTCGCGTCAGTTCAGCGCAGCCAACGCCATGACCCTGCTCGTGTATGCGGCCTTGGGCGGTGTGCTCTTCTTCCTCGTCCTTCAGCTGCAGACGGTGGCCGGCTACGGAGCTCTCCAAGCCGGGATCTCGACGCTACCGATCACGGTCGTCATGTTGCTGCTCGCGGCGCGTGGTGGCCAGCTCGCCGCGCGCATCGGCCCGCGGATCCCGATGAGCGCGGGTCCGATCGTGTGCGGCGGAGGGATCGCACTGCTCACCGGCGTCGACGCAAAGACGTCGTACTGGCTGGACGTCTTCCCGGGGATCACGGTGTTCGCCTTCGGGCTGGCCTTGCTGGTGGCACCCTTGACGGCGACCGTGCTGGCGGCGGCACCAGACCGGTCGGCCGGGATCGCCAGCGGCGTCAACAACGCGGTCGCCCGGGCCGGGTCGCTGCTCGCCGTTGCCGCGTTGCCGACCGTCGTCGGTCTGAGCGGCGCCGACTACGAGCGGCCGGTCTCCTTCGCCAGCGGTTATCAGCGGGCGATGTGGATCTGCGTGGTGCTGCTGGTGCTCGGAGGCGTGTTGTCGTGGCTGCTCATCCGCAACCCGCTCCCGGCGACAACCGACGAGACTCCCTTGGGTGCGAACTCCTAGCCTGGCGGCGCTCAAACCTGTCCGGCCGCGTGAGATTTCGCCCCACCCTGTCAAACCCAAGAACCCTTGTGGACAACGCGAAACTCACTGGCCGATGTCGGAAAGTCTAGATAGAATCGAACACATGTTCGACACAGACCTGAGCCTCCTCGACGAGACAGCCACCCTGTCGTATGTCGAGACCGCCCGCGCGGTCGCGGACTGGGCCGAGGTCGACATCCTGCACGCCGCCGCGCACTGGGCCGACCTGCACAGCGAGCTCGCCCGCGCCACCAGCCCGCTGCTGCCCGGGTCGGAGCAGCTCATCCAGTTCGGCGGCGACGGGACACCTGCGGTGGCGGAGTTCGCGCCGGCCGAGCTCGGGGTCGTGCTGGCCACCTCCACCGCAGCCGCCGAGCGGCTGGTCGGCGACGCCCTGGACCTACGGCACCGGCTCCCCAACCTCTGGGTCCGGGTCTGTGCCGGTGAGGTGA
>JANLYC010000483.1:0-4674 GCA_031365435.1 Nocardioidaceae bacterium | reverse complement strand
CGGCCGACGCCAAGGTCCCGGCCGGGTTGCCCCCACCCCTGTTTTTCATTTAGTCAGGGGTTAAAAACCCCCTTTTACTACTCACAACTCTGTTCGGCGGGGCCTGGCGGGAGTAGCGTCGACGACGAGTCTTCAACGGAGGGAGAAGTGTCGTGTTCATCCAGGTCATTCATGGTGAGGTGTCCGATGCCGGCGAGGCAAGGGCGGCGCATGAGCGCTGGTTGGAGGAGTGCGCCCCCGGCGCGGTGGGGTGGCTCGGCACGACGGCGGGCGTGACCGACGACGGCCAGATGATCGTGTTGGCGCGCTTCGAGTCTGCAGACGCGGCAGCGCGCAACAACGACCGGCCCGAGCAGGACGCCTGGTGGACCCAGGCGTCCAAGATCTTCACCGGTGAAGTCACGTTCCAGAACAGCACGTACGTGTCGGCAGACGTGACCGGCAACCCCGACGAGGCCGGTTTCGTCCAGATCATGCAGGGGCACGGCAGTGATCCGGAGCGTGCTCGCGAACTGATGAACACCGACTCGTTCGACTGGGCCGCGTTCCGTCCGGAGCTGCTCGGGAGCGTTTCGGTCGAGCACGAGGGTGGGGCATGGACGATGGCGATCTACTTCACGTCCGAGAAGGCAGCACGTGAAGGCGAGCAGAAGGAGCCCCCGGCCGAGCTCAAGGCCCAGATGGACGAGCTCAACTCGCTGATGACTGGGCCGCCGACGTTCTTCGACCTCAAGGATCCTTGGCTCTCCTCCCCCACCTGAGCCGACCTGTCAGCCCCCAGTAGCGTTCGATGCCCACTCGGTTCTGACAACTCGGCGTCAGGGGGTGAAGGCGCAGAACTCGTTGCCCTCGGGGTCGGCGAGGATGTCCCAGTGCAGGTCGTCCTCGCCCTTACGGCGAAGCACGGTCGCGCCGCGTTCGAGCAGCGGGGCGATCGAGTCGGCGGCAAGATCCCAGTGGAGCCGGTTGGGGACGGTCTTGGGCTCCGGCACGGGGACGAAGTCGAAGGTCATGTCGGGCAGCTCCGGCAGGTCATCGACCGTGCCCCAGTCACCCTCGTCGGTATGCCGGCCGCCGAGGACGCCGTACCACCAGGCCGCCTGCGCCGCCGCGTCGACGGAGTCGACCACGAGCCCGTGCAGTCGCCGCTCCGGCAGTTCTTCGCGCACGAACGCGCAGAACTCGCCACCCTCGGGGTCGGCCATGACGGTCCACCGGCGGTCGTCGCCCTCCGGCAGCAGGACGGTGGCACCGAGGTCTTCGAGGTCGGCCAGCGATCGGGCGTAGATGTCGAGGTGGACCCGATGCTTGACCGCTTTGCGCTGCGGCACCCGGTTGAACCACAGCCGGTAGGTGTCCGACTGGTCGACCAGCCCCGCCTCCCCGCGTTCGTCGGGTCGGAGCTCCAGGTCGAGCACGGCCGCCCAGAATGCACCGAGCGCGAGCGGGTCCATCGCGTCGACGCAGATCTTCATCATGCGCGCGAGAGTCATGCCGGCAACCTATCCTCCCGACCGACTTGTCAGAATGGAGGAGACCTGCAGGCCCTACCTCGTGACGACAAGTCGGTGATGTGCGCGTGAGTCGCCTCTCGTCATACGTCGACGACCTGCCCCGGCAGGGCTGCTTCTCGCTGTGGTTCGGGCCGGTCGAAGGGCCGGCCTGGTTCGAGCTGCAGGCAACCGAACCCCACTACGCAGCCAGCACGATCAAGCTGCCGCTGGTGATCGCGGCGCACCGCGAGCACGAAGCCGGCCGCGTCGATCTCGAGGCACCCATCCGCATCCACAACGGCTTCGAGTCCCGGGCCGACGGATCCGCGTTCGCCATGGACCGCGACGATGACAGCGACCCCGAACCCTGGCGCCGCATCTGCACCGACGTGTCGCTGCGCTGGTTGTGCCTGCGTGCGATCGTCCGGTCGAGCAACCTGGCCACCAACCTCGTGCTGGACGCCGTCGGCCCCGCCGCCGTCTCCGCCACGTTCACTGCACTCGGCGCGACGGGCAGCGCCCTGAGCCGGGGCATCGAGGACACCGCAGCCCGCGCGGCCGGGCTGCAGAACCTCGTGACCGCCGCCGACCTCGCCCGCATCCTGCAGACACTCCACGCCGGAACTGCTGCCAGTCCCGCCGCGTGCCGCGACATCCTCGCGATCCTGGGTGCCCAGCAGATCAACGACGCCATTCCGGTCGGCCTGCCGGCGGGCACCCGGGTCGCCCACAAGTCCGGCTGGGTCGACGGCATCTCCCACGATGCCGGCGTGGTCTATCCGGGGGCCGAGCAAGGAGGTGACCCGTTCATCTTCGTGATGTGTACGACGTCCGACCTGGACGAGCACGCCGGACTCGACCTGATCGCGGCCGGCGCCGCCGCAGCGTGGGCGGACCGTAGGCTCTGACGGTGGCCACCCCATCCGACGTCATCACCGACCTGCGCTGTCACCGGCTGACGGCCCGGCTCCACACGGCGTTCGTCACCGCCCTGCGCTCGACGACCACGACCGAGACGACTGTCGTCGAGGTGCGGACCGCAGACGGCATGGTCGGCTACGGTGAGGCGCCGCAGGTCTGGCGCGTGACCGGTGAGTCACTGGCCGGTGCCGAGGCGTGTCTGTCGGGACCGCTGCGCGACGTCGTCGTCGGCAGGTCTGCCGACGACCTCCATGACCTGCTCGTCGACACGAGCGCGGCCGTCGTCGGCAACTACGGCGCAAAGGCGGCGATCGACGTGGCTCTCCACGACCTCAGCGCCCGCCGGCTCGGCGTCTCGCTCCCCCGCCTGCTCGGCACCACGCGGCACCGGGTCCGCACCGACGTCACCATTACCGCCGGTGCGGCGGACCAGCAGGGTCTCGACGCGGCCAAGCGGTCGGCGGAGGGGTTCGGAGTCCTCAAGCTGAAGGTCGGCACCGACGCCGCGACCGACGTCGCACGCGTGCAGGCCGTCCGGGCCGCCGTCGGCCCGGACGTGATCCTCCGCCTCGACGCCAACCAGGGCTGGACGGCGCGTCAGGCGATCAACGCCATCCGTGCCCTCGAGGACAGCGGTGCCGATCTCGAGCTCGTCGAGCAGCCGGTCGCCGCGGACGACATCGAGGGCCTCGCAGCGGTGACGGCCGCCGTCGACACCCCGGTCATGGCGGACGAGTCCTGCTTCGGACTTCGTCAGCTGAGCACACTCGTCGAACGGCACGCGGTCGACCTGGTCAACATCAAGCTTGCCAAGTGCGGCGGCCTGCGCGTGGCGCGAGCCATGCTCGAGCTGGCTGCCGCACACGGCGTCGGCACGATGGTGGGATCGATGATGGAGGGCCCGATCGGCGTCGGCGCAGCCGCCAGCCTCGTCGCCGCCCACCCCACGACCGTCACGAGCGACCTGGACGCAGCCTGGTGGCTTGCGACCTCGCCCGTACGAGGCGGACTTGCCTATGACGCCGGCTGCGTCGTGCTTCCGGACGCACCCGGCCTGGGCATCGAGGGTCTCGTATGACGCGACGGGTCGTGAACGTCGACGTGGCGACGATGTGGACCCAACCGGCGGCCCCACGCCCGTGCGACGCGCTCGTCGTCCAGGACCTGCCTGACGTCGCGGCCTGGGTCCGGTCGCTCGACGCCGACGGACGGATGGGCCTCCACGGCCGGACCTTGACGCAGCTCCTCCGCGGCGAGCCTGTCGACGTACTCACCGAGCCGGCCAACGGCTGGGTCGAGGTCGCGGCACCGTGGCAACCAGCGCCCGAGCACGACGACGGCTACCACGGCTGGGTCCGCGCCACCCATCTGGCCGACCCGGGTCATTCGCTCAGAGCCGAGGTGGCGCCACCGGCCGCGTGTGCTGCCGATCGACGGGTTGTCCTCGACGAGGCACGCCGATTCCTCGGTCTGCAATACGTCTGGGGCGGTATGAGCCCCTGGGGGTTGGACTGCTCCGGGCTGGTCCACTTCGCTTACCGGCGAGCCGGTGTCGTCGTACCCCGCGACGCTTATGCGCAGCACGCCGCTGCGACGGCCGTGCCCCTGGGTCAGGAGCAGCCGGGCGACCTCTACTTCTTCGCGCGCGAGGACGGCTACGTGTTCCATGTCGGCTTGGTGACCGACGTGGGTCACATGCTGCACGCTCCAGAGACCGGGGGCGGCGGACTCATCGAAGAGGTGCCGCTGCCGGCGGAGCGGCAGGCGCGGCTGGCGGCCGCCGGCCGGTTCCTGACCGGGCCCTAAGCCCGGCTGGTGTCCTCGACGTCCGCCGCCTCGGGCGGACCCGCTGACGCCTGTTTTGCGACCGCGCGACCGCGCGGCGAGGCAAGGCTGGCAACGGTCGTGACTGCGAGGATGCCGACGATGACGACCAGCGACAGCCAGATGGGGATGTCAGGAGCCCATTCGATGTGCTCGCCACCATTGACGAACGGCAGCTCGTTCTCGTGCATCGCATGCAGGATGAGCTTGACGCCGATGAAGCCGAGCAGGATGGACAGCCCGTAGGACAGATAAACCAGCCGCTCCAGCAGCCCACCGATCAGGAAGTACAGCTGGCGTAGCCCCATCAACGCGAACACGTTCGCGGTCAGGACGAGGTAGGGCTCCTTGGTCAAGCCGTAGATCGCAGGGATCGAGTCCAGCGCGAAAAGGAGGTCCGTGGTGCCCAGGGCCACGATCACGACGAACATCGGGG
>JANLYC010000476.1:0-5748 GCA_031365435.1 Nocardioidaceae bacterium | reverse complement strand
CCCCGATTCCCCCGACCGCGCGACCGCTCGTCGTCTAGGCCGGCTGGGAAGCCATCTCGTGTCCGTGGCGGCACCACGGGCGTCGCTGCTGGGTGCTTGTAGGCTCAAGCCCGTGCGGAGAGCAAAGATCGTGTGCACCCTCGGCCCGGCTACATCGACGCCGGAGAGGATCCGCGCACTGGTGGACGCCGGTATGAACGTCGCTCGGCTGAATCTCAGCCATGGCAGCCACGCAGACCATGAGTCGGTCTACAAGATGGTGCGTGCCGCCTCCGACGAAAGTGGCAAGGCGGTTGGGATCCTGGTCGACCTGCAGGGCCCGAAGATCAGGCTCGGCCGGTTCAGGGACGGACCTGTGCAGGTCGTCGCGGGCGGCGAGTTCACGATCACGACCCGCGAGGTTGCCGGCGACGCGACGATCTGCTCGACGACGTATGAGAACCTCCCCGGCGACGTGAGCGCGGGCGACCAGATCCTCATCGACGACGGGAACGTGCGCCTGTGTGCGACCGCCGTGACCGGCACCGACGTGACCACGAGGGTCGAGGTCGGCGGCACGCTCAGCAACAGCAAAGGCATCAACCTGCCCGGCATCGCGGTCAGCGTCCCTGCCATGAGCGAGAAGGACATCAACGACCTGCGCTGGGCCCTGCATCTGCGCGCCGACATGATCGCACTGTCGTTCGTCCGGTCAGCTGAGGATGTCAAGGATGTCCGGCGGGTGATGGAGGAGGAACAACAGTGGATCCCGGTCATCGCGAAGATCGAGAAGCCGCAGGCGATCGACCACATCGATGAGATCATCTCCACCTTCGACGGCGTCATGGTCGCGCGCGGAGACCTCGGTGTCGAGATGCCGCTCGAGGATGTCCCGTTCCTGCAGAAGCGCGTGGTCGAGGCGGCTCGACGCAACGCCAAGCCGGTCGTCGTGGCCACCCAGATGCTCGAGTCGATGATCTCCTCACCACGCCCGACCCGGGCCGAGGCCTCCGACGTGGCGAACGCCGTGCTCGACGGCGCGGATGCCGTGATGCTGTCCGGTGAGACCAGCGTGGGCGACTATCCCATCGAGACCGTGCTCACGATGGCGCGCATCATCGAGTCCACCGAGGACCACGGGTTGGCGCGGATGGCCGCCATCCAGTGGGAGCCGCACACCCGTGGCGGCATCATCGCCAAGGCCGCGGCCGAGGTCGCCGAGCGGGTCGGGGCGAAATACCTGGTGGCCTTCAGCCAGTCGGGTGACACCGCCCGACGGCTGTCCCGTTACCGTTCCGAGGTTCCGGTTCTCGCGTTCACCCCCGAGCCCGTCGTGCGCTCCCAGCTGTCCCTGACCTGGGGCATCGAGACCTTTCTCGGTGAGCAGGTGGACCACACCGACCAGATGGTCATGCAGGTCGACCGCGCGCTGCTCGACATCGGTCGCTGTGTGCAGGGTGACCTCGTCGTCATCGTCGCCGGCAGCCCTCCTGGCATCCCCGGCTCGACCAACGCGCTTCGGATCCACCGGATGGGCGATGCCATCAACGGCGTCGCTCCTGCGTACCGGGCGCAGTGACGAACCGCTGGGTCGTCGTCGTGGTGGCGGTGTCGTGCCTGGCCACCGCCTGCGGCGAAGCCACCCCGTCGTCGAAGGCGACCGATGACCACCGGGCCGCCGTGTTCGTGGATCGGTCGGCTGGGCACGTCTTTGCCGGGGCCCGCGCCGACCCGCTGGGTCGGCGGATCGCGCGGATGAGCCTGCGAGACCGGGTGCGCCAGCTGGTCGTCGTGGGTTTCGGCGGGACCGCAGCGCCCGCGAGGATCATCCGTTCGCTGCATCCGGGCGGTCTCATCTACTTCTCCCCGAACCTGGTGCGGGACCGGCAGATCCGATCGATGTCGAGGCGGTCGCAGCAGGTAGCGCGTCGATCCGGCCAACCCCTGCTGATCATGACCGACCAGGAGGGTGGGCCCGTGACGCGGCTGCCCGGGACCACGAACGTGCCTGGCGGTGCGGAATTCCACGGCGATGCGCGGTGGGCACGGCGGACGGCGGTCCGGACTGCCCACGACCTCGTCGACGTGGGCATCAACCTCGACCTCGCTCCGGTGGCAGACGTGAACAGCGTCGGGCGTCGCGGGGTGATCGGGTCACGATCTTTCTCGTCCCACCCGCGGGTTGCCGCACGACTTGTCCGCGCCCAGGTCTGCGGCTACCACCACGGTGGGGTTGCGACCACGGCCAAGCACTTCCCGGGTCACGGGTCCACGACCACCGACAGCCATCGACGCCCGGCCAAGATCCGCGAGAGCCGTCATCAGTGGCGGACCACCGACCTGCCGCCGTTCAGCCGCGCCGTGCAGAGCGGTGTCGACGTGGTGCTGCTGGGCCACCTTGCGTTCCCCGCGATGGACCCCTCGCGCCTGCCGGCCACGATCTCGCCACGGCTGGACCGACGGCTGCTGCGCCAGCAGGTCGGCTTCGGCGGTGTCGTGATGACCGATGCCCTCAACATGGGCGGGATCACGTCGTACGGGAGCACGGGGTCCATCGCGGTGCGCGCGATCCGATCCGGCGTGGACCTGTTGCTGATGCCGCCGCATCCGGTTACCGCGATCCGCGCCGTGTTGTCGGCAGTACGTCATGGGCGGCTCAGTGAAGGCCGGCTCAACGTGTCGGTCGGACGGATCCTCGCCCTCAAACGGCAGTTGGGCTTGTACCGGGCGGCCAAGCGCCTGCATCAGTGCCGCTGACATCGCCATCACGGCTGAACGAGGGAGAGTGCCCTGGGTGGGAGTCGAACCCACACTGTACGGGTTTTGAATCCGTCTTCTCTGCCGGTTGGAATACCAGGGCGCGGTCATACCGTATCCGGCCTGTCCGCCGCCGACCAAGTCCGATGCGTGACGGGACGATAGCCTCGTGAGATGACCGATGAAGTCGCCGTGGGCGGTCCGAGGCAGGCGCCACCACGCGTCGTGATCGCCGAGGACGAAGCGCTGATCCGGCTCGACCTTGCCGAGATGCTCGCCGAGGAGGGCTACGAGGTCGTCGGCCAGGCCGGTGACGGACTGCGGGCGATCGAGCTCGTCGATGAGCATCAACCCGACCTTGTCGTGCTCGACGTCAAGATGCCCAAGCTCGATGGCATCTCGGCCGCGGCGCAGATCGCCGAGCGCCGGATTGCTCCGGTCGTGATCCTGACCGCTTTCAGCCAACGCGATCTTGTCGAGCGTGCTCGCGAGGCGGGTGCCATGGCCTACCTGGTCAAGCCGTTCGGCAAGACCGACCTGGTGCCCGCCATCGAGATGGCGCGATCCCGGTTCGCCGAGCTCCGACAGCTCGAGGCCGAGGTGGCCGACCTGTCCGACCGGCTCGAGACGCGCAAGCTGGTCGACCGCGCGAAGGGAGTCCTTCAGCAAACCCTGGGGATCAGCGAGCCGGATGCGTTTCGATGGATTCAGAAAACTGCCATGGATTTGCGGCTTTCCATGCGTGATGTTGCCGAAGGTGTCGTAACCCATGGGCTCGATGTCACGAAATGACAACGACGGGTGCGGCGCGTAGGGCGATTCGATGACTGTGACGCGCGAACGCGCTAGGTTCACATGATCCAACCCCAGGCTGGCCCACCCGTCGGCGGTCAATCTTCATATCGGAGGGTCCATGATCCGTCCCACCCGCGTCGCGCAGCTCGTAGCGGTTTCCGCTGCTGCCGCGCTTGTCCTTGCCTCGTGTGGCAGCGACAACAACAACAACTCAGGGGGCACGACGACTCCCACCGACTCGTCCACCCCTCCGGCCACCGCCGGTCCACTGGTGCTCGGCGCCCTGCTCCCGCAGAGCGGCGACCTGGCCTTCCTCGGCCCCCCGCAGTTCGCCGGTGTGCAGCTGGCCGTTGACGACATCAACGCCGCCGGCGGTGTCCTGGGCAACCCGGTCAAGCTCGTCAAGGCAGACGAGGGTGACGGCACCCCCGACGTCGCGAGCGGATCCGCCGACAAGCTGCTGAACGCCGGCGTCAGCGCGGTGATCGGCGCGGCCGCATCGACCATCACGCTCGCCGTCATCGACAAGTTCGTCGGAGCGGGCGTCGTGGAGATGTCGGGCTCGAACACGTCCCCGGCTCTGGACACTTATGACGACAAGGGCCTGTACTTCCGCACGGCGCCGTCGGACGCCTTGCAGGGTTCGGTGCTGGGCAACCTGATGGTGCAGGACGGCTTCAAGAACGTGGCCATCCTGGCTCGACAGGACTCCTACGGTGAGGGTCTGGCCAAGCAGCTCGCATCGACACTCAAGGACCAGGGCGCCACGGTCGCAGCCGACGAGCTCTACTCGGCAGATGCCACCAACTTCACCGCAGAGATCAACAAGATCGCGGCAGCCAAGCCGGACGCACTGGCCCTGATCTCGTTCGCCGAAGCCAAGAAGATCATCCCGGGGCTGATCGCCAAGGGGATCGGTCCGCAAGACATCCAGCTCTACCTGGTGGACGGCGACACGGCTGACTACTCGAAGGACTTCGCGGCGGGCACGCTGGCCGGTACGAAGGCGACGTTCCCGTCGTCGCCGGAGGCGGACCCGAGCTTCCAGAAGGCTCTGTTGAAGATCAACCCCAAGCTGAAGGACTTCACCTATGCGCCGCAGGTCTACGACGCCAGCGTGATGATCGCCCTGGCGGCGACGGCGGCCAAGGACACGTCGGGTGAAGCCATCGCGTCGCAGATCGTCGCGGTGTCCAAGGACGGCACGGCGTGCTCGACCTATGCCGACTGCGTCGCTCTGCTCGACAAGGGTGAGGACATCAACTACGAAGGCAAGTCCGGACCGGTCGACCTCAACGACAGCGGCAGTGTCTCGAAGGCGACGATCGGTATCCAGCTGTACGGGAAGGACAACACGTACAAGCAGATCGACACCGTGGCAGGTGTCTTGAACTGATCTGACGGTACGACCGAAGGGCCCGGCCGAAACTTGGCCGGGCCCTTCGTCGTCGTCAGGTTCCCTGCAAGCGCCACCCACGGGGGCAGGTCCTGGCTACTTCTTGGCCAGTGTGCCCAGGTAGAGCTCGATCACCTTCGGGTCGTTCACCAGGTCACGTCCGGTTCCTGTGTAGGCATTGCGGCCCTGGTCGAGAACGTACGCGCGGTCGCAGATCTGCAGACACCGAGCGGCGTTCTGCTCGACCATCACCACCGACACGCCAGCCCGGTTGATCCGGCGCGTCTGCACGAAGACCTCGTCCTGCAGGACCGGGGATAGGCCGGCTGAGGGCTCGTCGAGCAGCAGCACCGACGGCTCCATCATCAGGGCTCGTCCCATGGCAACCATTTGCCGCTCACCGCCCGACAGCGAGCCGGCACGCTGCTTGCGGCGGTCGCGCAGGGCCGGGAACAGCTCGGCCACGAAGTCGAAACGGCGCCGGAAGATCTTCGGGTTCTGGTAGGTCCCCATCTCGAGGTTTTCCTCGATCGTCAGGGACGGGAACACGTTGTTGGTCTGCGGGACGAAGCCGATGCCCGAGCTCACGAGCACGTCGGCGCGCTGGTTCGTGATGTCCTTGCCCTTGAGGATGACCGTTCCGGTTCTGATCTTGACCAGGCCGAACAATGCCTTGAGCAAGGTCGACTTGCCTGCGCCGTTGGGGCCGATGATGCCGACGAGCTCGTTCTCCCTGCAGTAGAGGTCGGCACCGTTGAGGATGTTCACCCCCGGCAGGTAGCCCGCAACCAGGTCGTCGGCGCGCAGCACCGCGCCGTCGG
>JANLYC010000436.1:0-2395 GCA_031365435.1 Nocardioidaceae bacterium | reverse complement strand
CGTGCGGATGATGGTCCTCGAGACCGGCGTCCAGGCCACTGACGGTGTGGCAGGTGCTCCCGGATCGTCGTACACCTGGATGCTGCAGCTGCGCGACTTCCTGTTGGCCCGCAACGCGTTGGGTGCGACGTACTTCAACTCCTCGCTCAACTCCGTGGCGCCGTGGACCTTGTCCGGTGAGCGGTTGCGTGCCTTCGAGCAAGTACTCGTCGGCCCGCAGATCGCCCGCAGCTGACAGGTCGTTCGTTCGCCAGGGCCGGCTATGTTCGCCCGCTCATGGCTGGTGGAAGCGCTCATGTCGTCGCGGTGAGCGACTGGCCCGCGTCAGTCGGCCCGAGATGACGGCGGTCGGGGCGTCGAAGAGCCTGGTTTGGAACCGTGGCTTGGTTTCAGGGTGGGCTTGCTGTGTCTTCGGTAGCCTGGGTGTATGTCATTGCTGGAGCGCATCGCCATCGACCCCGCAGTGGTCCACGGTCGCCCAGCTGTCCGTGGCACCCGTATGCGGGTCGCCGATGTCCTCTCACTGCTCGCCTCCGGTGCCAGTGAGGCGGAGATCTTGGAGGACTACCCTTGCCTCATCGCTGACGACATCAAGGCCTGTCTGGCCTACGCGGCGGCTCAGGCCGACCATGCTGTCGTGATCGATTCGTAGGTGTGGTGCGTTCCTGGTCGACGCCCAGCTGCCGCCAGCCCTTGCGCGGCTACTCAACAGTCGGGGCCATGTAGCCGAACACGTCAATGACGTTGGCCTGGGTGAGTCACCCGATCGGGACCTGTGGCGTTACGCGCTCGAACATGGAGCGGTCATCGTGACCAAGGATGAGGACTTCGCCAACATGGCCGCCCCTGGGTGGTCACGTTCCTGCAGTCGTATGGGTGCGTGTCGGCAACACACGACGGGCCGCGCTACTGGCGTGGTTCGAGCCGCTGATCGATGAGGTCGTTTCTCTGGTTGAGGTGGGCGATCGGCTTATCGAACTGCGCTGAGTCTGCGCGCGAGCTGCCACCTCGCCCCTCAGCCCAGCCCGATCGGTAACGTTCCGTGGCGTGCCCCAGCGCCCGTCCCTCGCAGCCTGCCGCTGGGGCACGATTTTCGGGGACATGCGGATGGGTGCGCTCAGGACGCTGAGGTCGCGGACCCGCCCAGCACCCCGCTGTTGCCACGGGCAACTCCACGGTTACCGGCCCGGACACTTGAAGCCTCATCTACACCGCGTAGGTGCCGCTGCGCGTCCTCCTCCCGATGGCGTCACTTGTCCAGTAGCGCCAGTTCGGTAACGCAAATCGGGGTGACGCCCGCGGCCATGCCCGGCCGTTGATGCGGGCCCTGGCAGGATCCGTCCTGTGGAGGAGCAGCCGCTGCCGGGCAACGTGGCTGGGGCCGTTCGGGTGGGTGACACGGTGCGCCGACCTGCTGGTCTCTGGTCGGTTGGTGTCGACGCTTTGCTTCGCCATCTCGAAGAGCGAGGGTTCGAGGGAGCACCTCGGAGCCTGGGGTTCGACGAACGCGGCCGACACGTTGTCGAGTGGATCGAAGGCGAGACGCTGACGAACATGAACACAACTGCGGTCGCGAAGTACCGTCGCGTCGGTGAGCTGATCCGGGACTTCCATGATGCGGTCGAAGATTTTCAGCCACCGACGGGCACGCAGTGGAACATCGTGATCCCCCCGGACCGGCGGGATCTGGTGATCCATCACGATCTCGGCCCCTGGAACCTCGTCTGCGGCGATGGCCGATGGGTGTTCATCGACTGGGACAACGCCGGTCCCGGTTCGCGTCTGTGGGACTTGTCCTACGCGGCGCACGGGTTCATCCCGCTCCAGCCCGGCACCGAGCCGCAGGAGGCCGGGCGCCGGCTATCAGCGTTGGCGGACAGCTATGGCCTGGAGCAGGCGGATCGCCAGCGGCTAGCCGGGATTCTCGTTCGACGCATTCTCTCCATGTACGACCTCTTGGCGCACGGGCACCGAGCGCAGGAGCAACCGTGGTCGCGACTCTGGGACGAGGGACACGGCGAGGTGTGGGCGGCGGACGCCGCATTCACTCGGGCCAACCTCGCAGTCATCATCCGGCCGATGCTCGAGGGGATATAGCAACCCGCGATTCCATTTAGAACGGCACGTCAAAGCCGTTACCGACAAGCCGTGGGCAGAGGATGCCAGCCTGACCCGCGGAGGTGTCAGCAGATCGAGCAGTAGTGGCTCCCCTCTGTGTCAAGACGCCGGGATCGCGACCGGCGTAGCGTGGTTGTCGGCGGGTCCGGGAAGTGACTTCTCCGAAGAGCTGGCTGTCGGGGTTGGGCCAGTCGCGCTGGATTCTGTAGTCGCCCCCGTCTGTCCTCCCGGGCCCGTCTCTTTCTTCTGCTGGTCGAGGATGGGCTGGTGGTAGACG